>JAXDQB010000196.1:0-14209 GCA_034668065.1 Paraburkholderia sp. | reverse complement strand
CTGGCAGACATGTTGTTTCGTTAGCTGGTTAAAAACGTATTTTACCCATGTTCGTTGAAGCTTCCGAGGTTTTTCCCGAATTCCCCTTTTGCTTCAACAGCATGGACCATTCGCGCATTCGCGGGGGATCGCGCCATTACCTTCGAGCGAACCTCAAGCAGGCTCCGCGCCCGGCTGTGTCGACTCGACAATCCATGCGCCGTCGCGCTCGACAAGAACATGGTTGCAGGCAAATTCGTCGAGGTCATGCTCATGCCCCGGCAACGCCTGAATCACCACCTCGCCGGCATCGCGCAGTGCCGCGACGCTCGCGCGCAGCGCATCGTCGTGCTTCCAGGGGGCGAGGATTGCACTGCTGCGCGCTTCGATCGGCGAAATGCGCGCAACTTCGCGCAGATCAAGCGAGAAGCCGGTCGCCGGCCGTGCACGACCGTACGCCTGGCCCACATGGTCGTAACGGCCGCCACGCGCGACGGCGTTCGGCACGCCGTCCACGTACGCCGAGAACATCACGCCGCTGTGGTAGGCATAGCCGCGCAGATCGGCCAAATCGACCGTCACTTCAGCCCCGTCCACTTGTGCAGCGAGAAATGCGAGGTCGTTGAGCGCGCGCGTAATTTCCGGCCAGGGCGGCAAGCACCGACGCGCCTCATCGAGCACGGAGGCATCGCCATACAGCGCCGGGAGGGCGCGCAGCGCATCGCCAACCGGCGCGCACAGATCCCGCGTCAATTCCGCCAGGCGGGCGACATCCTTGCCAGCGAGCGCTTCATATAGCGCTTCACCGATCGCCGCCGCACCCGGATCACGTTCAAAGAGCGCCGCCAGCACGCCTGCATGGCACAAGTCGAGACGCACCGAATCGAAGCCGGCAAGGCGCAGCACGTCGAGCATCAGTTGCTGGATCTCGACGTCCGCCTCAAGGCCCGCGTGGCCGTAAAGTTCGGCGCCGACCTGAACCTGCTCACGCGTCGCGTGAAGACCGCGCGGACGCGTATGCAGCACGCTGCCTGCGTAGCAGAGCCGCGTCACGCCTTGCCGATTGAGCAGGTGCGCGTCGATGCGGGCAACCTGCGGCGTCGTATCGGCGCGCAGGCCAAGCGTGCGTCCCGAGAGCTGATCCACAAGTTTGAAGGTGCGCAGATTCAGATCGCTTCCGCCGCTCGTCAAAAGCGACTCGAGGTACTCGAGCAGCGGCGGCATCACCATTTCATAGCCGTACGCGCGAAAGCGATCGAGCAGCGCACGGCGCAGTTCTTCGATCTTGCGCGCCTCGGACGGCAGCACATCAGCGATATTCTCGGGAAGCAGCCAGGTCGACATCGATAGGTCCTACGGAATCAATTGAATCGATAAGTTTGGGGGCGCACACGCAGCGCCGCGCGGATAAGAGGTGCGCCCGGCGCCTCGCTCACATCGCTCACTCAGGTCGCGACGAAAAGCAGCAGCAAACCGAGCACCATGACGATGAGTCCGCCAATGCGGATATGGTGCGCCGGTCGCGTGGCTATTCGACGAAACGTCTCGCGCCATGCCGTCGGGAATACGAAGGGAAACATACCTTCGATGATAAGCATCAACGCAATCGCGAGCAGTAACGAGCCGGCCATGTCCATACACGATCATGCCGCCGGCACTCGTCCGCGGCGTCTCCTCTATTGTCAGCGCATTGTGCGTCTTTCGGTCCGCGCGCTCAGCGTTTGCGCGGCGCCCCGGGGGCACCGGACACGGGCGCCGCAGCTCCTTCGGGATCGTGCATGAACCGGAAGAACTCGCTGTCGGGATCGACGACGATCACGTCGTTCGGCTTAAAGACAGCGCGATACGCCTGCAGGCTCTGATAGAACTGATAGAAGCCTGGGTCCCGACTGAATGCCTCTGCCGCGATCTGCGCGGCTTTTGCATCGCCCTGCCCTTTGATTGCCTGCGCATCCTTGTATGCGTTTGCCGCGATCGCCTCGCGTCGTCGCTGCGCGTCGGCCTTGATCTGGCCCGCCTCAGCGGCGCCTTGAGCGCGCGCATCGCTTGCCGCCTGCTCCCGCGCCGCGGCCATCCGCTTGTACACGGTGTCGGCCATGCCTGCAGACAAATCGACACGCGCGAGCTGAAGGTCGATGATGTCGACGCCAAGAGCGGCCGCCGCCGGCGTCATGGCCTCGCGCGCGTTCGCAGCAATCTCCGTCTGATTCCCAAGCACGTCGCTCAGCGTGCGCGTCGCAAACGCGTTGGCGAGCGCGTCGCGCGACAGCGCCGCGAGCCGCTCGGCCAGCCCCTGCGGCTCGCCATCCGTCTTGTCGAATAGTTTTAGCGGATCGGCAATGCGATACTTCAGCAACGGGCTCACAAGCAGATCAGTTTTGTCAGAAGTCTCATAGCGTTCCGGGTTGACCGCTTCAAGCGTCTGAATGCGCACGTCCATTTGCATGGACGCCTTCAGCGGCGTGGGCAACTTGAAGTGAAGCCCCGGGCCGACGACGATCGGCTGCGCCCCGCCGCGCGAATAAACGACGGCCACATGGCGCTGATCCACGACGACGAGCGTCGACGAACCCGCGAACAGCAGGACAACGACGAAAACGACGAGCGCAACGATACGATTCATCTTTGGTGCGCCTTATTTATTGTTGGAGATCATCATCGCGCGAGCGGCTGCGCAGCGAATCGCGCGAGCGCAATGCATCGCTTGCGGCGGCAGCTTGGCTTGCCTCGCTCGGCGCGGCTGGCGGCGCAGCTTGCGGTGCGGCGGCGGGCGCAACCGACGATGTGGCGGCCTCGCCCGCCGGCCGGCGGTTCGCCTCGATAAGCTTGTCGAGCGGCAGATTGACCACGCTGTTGCCGGCCTTGTTGCCGATGAAGACCTTCGTCGTATTTGCGTAGATGTCGCGCATCGTGTCCAGGTACATTCGCTCGCGCACCACGCCCGGCGCCTTTTGATATTGCGCGTAGACCTGATCGAAACGCTCGGCGTCGCCCTGCGCCCGGACGACAACGCGATCGGCGTAAGCCTTCGCGTCATCGACCGTGCGCGAAGCGTCGGCTTGTGCCCGCGGCAGCAACTCGCTCGCGTAAGCCTGCGCTTCACGTTTCGCGCGCTCGCGATCGTCATCGGCATGGGCCGCATCGGCGAACGCGGCCTGAACCTGTTGCGGCGGATCGATGCTTTCAATGGTGACGTCGACGACAGCAAGACCCGTGCGATACCGGTCTAGCGAACCCTGAATTGCACCGGAAAGCTGCTGGCCGAGTGTGTCGTGATTCCTGCCCAACAGTTCGCGGGTGCCGCGCGCTCCAGCGAGTGCGCGCATCGCCGCCTGCGCTGCCTGCGTTACGCTGAGGTCCGGGTCTACGGCGCGAAAGAGATAGTCAGCTGGCGATTTCACCTGATACCGCACGGCGAATCGGACATCGACGATATCGCCGTCGTGCGTGAGCATCGACGCATTGGCGATGTTGGCGCCGTTGACCGTACTATTGCGTCCGATCTCGACCGAGCGGATCTCGGCGACATTGACGATCTCGTCGGTCTCGAACGGATAAGGAGAGCGCAGATGAATGCCGGGACCCACCGTGCGAACATACTCGCCGAACTGCGTCACAACACCCGTCTGCCCTTCCTGTACGACAAACACTCCGCTGCCGATATAGATCGCAACCAGCACGCCGATGAGGATGCCAACGCCGACGCGCGCCGCCCGCCCGTTGTCCGGGCGCCGTTCGCCAGGCCCTGAGCCCGGCCGCTTGCCGCCGAAAAGCCGCGAGATACGTTGATTGAAATCGCGCCACATCTCGTCGAGATCGGGCGGGCCGTTACCGTCGCCACGCGGGCGATTCGGGTCGTTCGGGCGTTGCGTGCTGCCGTTGCCGTCGCTTCGCCCCCAGCGAGGATCCTTGATCGAAAGGATGGCGCGCACACGAATCCAGAAGCTCCGCTCGTTATATTCGTTCACCTTGTTCGTTCACTCGAGTTGGGAGAGCCGCTCAATGCAGACGGGAACGAGGTGCCGCGCTCGTTCCCGCGCTTAGCGCTGCGTTGATGTCGTCGCGCGCGTCTGCCGCCGGGCTGTCTTCAGGCAGCAAGCCCGGCAGCACCCGCGCGAGGTCTGGAAGATTCTCTGAGGTAGCGATCTCAGCGATGGCTGCGCGCAGCGAATCGAGTCCCTGCCCAGTGCGCGCACTCAAAAAGACGCGCGAAATATTACCATACTCGTCCCGCTCGACCGCCTCATTGCGCGCCGCGAGCTCCGGTACGGCATCAATCTTGTTGAAGACGAGAATCTGGCGGACCGTGTCGGCCCCGATCTCATGCAGCACTTCGTTCACCTGGTCGATCTGGTCGAGCCGCACCGCGCTCGACGCATCGACGACGTGCAACAGCAAGTCCGCATGAGTCGTCTCCTCGAGCGTGGCCCTGAATGCGGCCACGAGTTGGTGCGGGAGCTCGCGGATAAAGCCGACCGTGTCGGAAATGACCACCTGCCCGATTTCGCCGCCGAGAAAGACGCGACGAGAGGTCGTATCGAGCGTGGCGAACAGCTGATCAGCCGCATAGGCCTGCGCCTTCGTCAATGCGTTGAAAAGCGTCGACTTTCCCGCGTTCGTATAACCGACGAGCGATACCGACATCGTCTGATTTCGCTGGCGCTGCCGCCTCTGCGTGCCATGTTGCCGCTGAAGCTTTTCGAGCCGGCCCTTGAGCATCTTGATTCGATCGCCGATAAGCCGGCGGTCTGTCTCCAGCTGCGTTTCGCCCGGGCCGCGCAAGCCGATCCCCCCTTTTTGTCGCTCGAGGTGGGTCCACGCTCGCACGAGCCGAGTTGCCATGTATTGCAACTGAGCGAGCTCCACCTGCAGCTTGCCCTCGTGACTGCGCGCGCGCTGCGCAAAGATGTCGAGGATGAGACTCGTCCGGTCGATGACCCGCCGGTTAAGCGCCCGCTCCAGATTGCGCTGCTGCGCAGGCGCGAGCGCGTGATTGAAGATGACGATTTCGATATCGTTCGCCTCACAGGCGAGGCGCAATTCCTCGGCTTTACCGCTGCCGACGAACAACGCGGCATCCGGGCTCGAACGGCGTCCGGTAAGGGTCACGGCAGGGTGGGCGCCCGCGCTTTGCGCGAGCAGGCTGAGTTCTTCGAGACTGGCTTCGAAGTCGGTTTTTCCGAAGTCGATGCCGACAAGCGCTGCGTTGATCAAATCGGTGGGCGTCAAATTGAAGCGGCCGGCATGGCACCGGCAATACGGCGTCATGCCGGCCGCGGTGATGGGCTCAGGACGTCTCGGCGTCCGGATGGAAGTTGACCGGACGAGCCGGCACGACCGTCGAAATAGCGTGCTTGTAAACCATCTGGGTTACGGTGTTCCGGAGCAACACAACGTACTGGTCGAACGATTCGATATTCCCTTGAAGCTTGATGCCGTTGACCAAATAGATCGAGACGGGCACATGCTCTTTGCGAAGTGCGTTCAAAAACGGGTCTTGTAACAATTGCCCTTTGTTGCTCATAGCAAACTCCGTCATTTTTTTGCAGGTTGGATCTGGACTGGGGCGAAGAAAAAGAAATCCGCCGCCAATCGCTACACTATAGCCGATTTTCGTTCGCGTACACGTCATCCGGCCGTTCGGCCAAGGACGGGCAAGCCCCCGTCAACACTTGCGCAAAGCGCGCTCAACTCTTGTCCGCATAGGGGTTCGCCGATGAGCGAAACTCTATGCGCAATGGAGTCCCCGTCAGCGAAAAAGTTTCTCGAAATCGATTCTCAAGGTAGCGTTTGTACGTGTCCGTCACGGCGTCCAGCGCGTTGCCGTGGATCACGATGATGGGCGGATTCTGCCCGCCTTGGTGCGCGTAGCGCAGTTTCGGGCGTACAGGTCCGCGCCGCCGCGGCTGCTGGAATTCGACCGCCTCGATGAGCGCGCGCGTAAGCTTCGGCGTAGGCAGCTTTGCCATGGCAGCGGCGTAAGCGTCGTCAACCGAACGCATCAATGCGCCGATACCCGTCTTTTCCGTCGCGGAAACGAAGTGGAACTTGGCGAATTCGAGAAACTTGAGCTTGCGCATCAAGTCGGCCTTCGTGCGCTCGCGCACATGCTCATCAAGGCCGTCCCATTTGTTGACGCCGACCACGAGTGCGCGCCCCTGCTCGACGACGAACCCCGCGATGTGCGCGTCCTGATCGGAAATGTCCTGCTGCGCGTCGAGCAGCAAAATCACGACGTTCGCGTCGGCGATCGACTGCAGCGTCTTTACGACCGAAAACTTCTCGATCGCCTCGAATACCTTGCCGCGTCGACGCAGGCCTGCGGTATCGATCAACGTATACTTCCGGCCTTGACGCTCGAAGTCGACATAAATCGAATCGCGCGTCGTTCCCGGCATATCGAACGCGATCACTCGGTCCTCGCCGATCAGCGTGTTGACGAGCGTCGACTTGCCGACGTTGGGCCGGCCGACGATCGCGATCTTCACGCCCCGCGCCGCCTTTTCTTCCTCATCTTCCTGAGGACGCCCGGCGTAAGCGATCCCAAGCGCGTCATTGATCATTTCCGTGACGCCATCCCCGTGAGCCGACGAGATCGCGCGCGGATCACCAAGCCCCAACTCGTAGAAATCCGCGGCGACGGCCGAGTACTTCATCCCCTCCGCTTTGTTGACGACGAGCACAATCGGCCGGCCAGTCTTACGCAGATAGTCCGCGATCGTTTTGTCCTGCGGCGCGAGCCCATTGCGGCCATCGACGATGAAGACGACGACGTCGGACTCTTCCACGGCCTGCCGCGTTTGCCGCGCCATTTCGTGCAGGATTCCGTCCTTCGCCACGGGCTCGAAACCGCCTGTGTCGACGACGAGATAGGGCCGATCGCCTGCCCGCCCCTCGCCATAGTGGCGGTCGCGCGTCAGGCCGGGCAAATCGGCCACGAGCGCGTCGCGCGTGCGCGTGAGCCGGTTGAACAGCGTAGATTTGCCCACATTGGGGCGCCCGACGAGGGCTATAACGGGTTTCATCTGATGTCGTCTAATTAATGCGCCGATGTCGGCAGGCAACGGCGCTCAAGCGCCGCGTGCGTATGGGTCCGCCCTTGCAAGGCCCCGGGTGCGGGACGATCATCTGCACGCGGTGTGGCAAACGGCCGCTCAGTGGAGCGGCATCCTGCGGCCTTGCCGCAAATTATCGCGACGGGCACCACCGGTACGCAGGCGGCTGCGGCGCGCGGACCCGGACTCGCGGCGCAACCGGTACAAACAGATACGGCCGGCTTGGAGCCGGCCCTTATCGAAAACGACGAAACAGGGCCTCAGCGAGGACGGAACCCGTAGAGCTCACCCTTCCGGGTCTGCACGACAAGCGTGTCGCCGATAATGACGGGGGCGGCTGTAATTGCGCTGCCGTCCGTGTTCATGCGCGCAACGAATGATCCGTCATCGCGCGAGAGAAAGTGCACATATCCTTGATAGTCGCCGACGACAACCGATGGCCCGAGCAACAAGGGCACGCTCAAATTGCGGTTTTTGAGTTTATCGTTTTGCCACACTTGCCGCCCGTCGTCGGCGCTGAACTCCGTGACAACGGACCAATCATCAGCCGCGACGACAGCGCCCGTGTCTTGAGCGAGGCCGCTCGTGGCGGAAAACGGCTTCTGCCAGATCGGCCGCCCGGAGTTGGCGTCGAAGCAGCCGAGCCTGCCTTGGAACGTCACGGCGCACGTCTGCGCGCCAACCAGCGTCGGCGCGCCAGTGACGTCGTTGACCCGCTCCACTTCGGTAACGCCCTTCGGATACGAAACCGGTGCCTGCCAGTAGTCATCACCCGTTTTCAGGTTGATCGCCGCGAGAGCGCCCCCTGGGAAGCCGGCGAGCACGGCCGCATCGGCCGCGAAGGTCATGCCCGAGGACACACGCAAATTGAGCGGCACCGCACGGTTGTGATACACCCATTTCAACTCGCCGGTTTCGGCGCCGAACGCGTTGATCTGCCCGTCGATGGTACGTACGATGACAAGACCGTTGCCCACAAGCGGCGGCGTAACGATTTCCCCCGGCACATTCGATTTCCATAACAGCTTGCCGTTCGCATCGAGGACGAAGATGCCGCCCCGCGCAGCACCGACCGCCGCGAGCATGCCGTCGCTGCCCACGCCGGCCGTCAAGTCCGCATGAAGTTTCGTGCGCCAAATCTCCTTGCCTGTCTTGCCGTCAACCTTGAGCACGGTGCCTTTCATACTTGCCGCGTAGACCGCGCCACCCACCGCGACCGGCGAGAACAGATAGCGCCCAGCCGTGCCGACGTTCGCCGTCCATACCCGTTCGACGTTGAGGACCGGCTTGAACTGCGTGAGCGGCGTCGGAGTGCGGCGCTCGTCCTTCGACGAGGAGCAAGCTGTCATCGCGAGGACCGTCATCGCGCATACAACGGGCACGGCAAAACGTTTCAGCAAATTCATCGTTAGGCGAAGCTTCGTCAAGGGTTGATCAAAAGGGGAACGGCACAGAGAAGCCCGACGCTGCTCAGCCACCGAGCGCATCAAGCTTAAACTGGATCAGCTGGCGGCCGGCGCCGTCGCTCTTCGCGAGCGAATCGAGTGCGACCTGATAGGCCGCGCGCGCGTCGTCGCGCTTGCCCGCGGCGGCGAGCAAATCGCCACGGCGGTCCGCCACGACGCCCTTGAATCCTTCGGGCGGCGTGCCACCCAGCAATTCGATTCCCGCGTCGTACGATTTCTCGTCGAGCAGAACGGCGGCAAGACGCAGCTTGGCGATCTCCTTGTACTCATCGTCCTTCGCGTGATCGACCGCCCATTGCAACTGCGCTTTGGCTGCAGGCGCATCGCCCGCCTCATAGAGCGTCTTCGCGGCGGCGAGCGCCGTCATCTGCGCGTAAGCCGTGCCGCTGTAGCGGGATTCCATGTCCGAGGCGTCGCGTGCAACATCGGCCTTGTTCTTCGACGCAACAGCTTGCTGCACCTGCTCGTAGAGAATGGCCGCTTGCGCGGCTTGACGCCGCTGCCAAAAGTTCCAGCCGTTCCAGGCCGCAGCGGCGATCAGCGCCACGAGCAAGACCCATGTGGCCGCATTGCCCCACTGCGTCCACCAGGCCTTGACGCTCTCAATCGATTCTTGTTCGTCGTGATAACTCATCGCCAAACGATTCCTTCTTGTCCCGCGTCTTGTGATTGCCGCGCCGCGCAGCGCATACCGGCGCAATCCGCGCATCGCCGGCGGCGAGAGCGGAACGCCTCGAGCATTACCGCGTCAGTCGTCGCCGTCTTCGGCGGTTGCAACCATCGCATTGATTAGAAATTCGGTCAAGTTTTCGATCGGCACGGTGCGTTGTTCGTTTTTGCCGCCAGATTGGCCCGCATCGCGCAACGGTTTCACGCCCACGTTGCCACCCGCAATCTCGTCTTCGCCGAGAATCACCGCGAAGGCAGCGCCGCTCGCATCCGCGCGCTTCATCTGAGACTTGAAGCTCGCCGGCGCACCATCGCCGCTGCAGTGAAGAATCACATCAAGACCCGTGTCACGCAGGCGCTCGGAAATGATAAAGGCCTGTTCACGCGCGGCGTCGCCCTGATGCACGACATAGACGTCGCACCCCTCTTCCTGCTCAACGAGCCGCTCGTCCTTCAGCAGCTCGAGAATCCGCTCGACACCCATCGCCCAGCCGCAAGCGGCCGTCGGTTTGCCGCCAAGCTGCTCGATAAGCGGATCGTAGCGGCCGCCGGCCGCAACGGTCCCCTGCGCGCCGAGCTTGTCCGTCACCCACTCGAACACAGTCAGGTTGTAATAATCCAGACCGCGCACGAGCCGCGGGTTGACCGTGAACGGAATGTTGTTCGCCTTCAGGAGCCGTTGCAGCCCTTCGAAATGCGAGAGGGAGGCATCGCCGAGAAAATCGATCAGCTTCGGTGCGTTCTGCGCAATCTCCTGCAGAGCGGGATTCTTCGTATCGAGCACCCGCAGCGGGTTCGTGTAAAGACGCCGCCGGGCGTCCTCGTCGAGCATGTCGAGGTGCCTCTCGAGATAAGCGATGAGTTCCACGCGATGCTTCGCCCGTTCTTCGGCGAGGCCGAGCGAGTTGATCTCGAGACGGATACCCGTCAGCCCGAGGTCGTCCCAAAGCCGTTGACACATGAGGATGATTTCGGCGTCCGTGTCCGGCCCGGCGAAGCCGAGCGCTTCCACGCCGACCTGATGAAACTGCCGGTAGCGTCCGCGCTGCGGCCGCTCATGACGGAACATCGGGCCGATGTACCACAGCCGCTTCGGGCCGTCGTAAAGCAGATTGTGCTCGATGGCTGCCCGCACCACGGCCGCTGTGTTCTCCGGCCTGAGCGTCAGGTTTTCGCCATTGAGCGCATCGACGAAGCTGTACATCTCTTTTTCGACGATATCGGTCACTTCACCGATGCCGCGCGTGAACAACTGCGTGTGCTCGACAATCGGCGTACGGATGTTCTGGTACCCGTACGCGCGCAGCATCGATTTCACAGTCGACTCGAAAAACTCCCAGAGCGCGGCGTCCTGTGGCAGAACGTCGTTCATGCCCTTGACGCCAGTCAGTTTTTCGAGCTTTCGTTTGTGTTCGGTCATCTATCTTCGTTGGCAGTTGATGCTTGGTTCGGCTTGTTCGGCTTGGTTCGGCTTTGTTCGGCTCAGTTCGCGACGGCGCTTGCGCGGGCGTAGCGGCGCTCGACGTACTCGCTCACGATTTGCTGGAACTCTTGCGCGATGTGATCGCCGCGCAGCGTCTTGACCTTTTCGCCGTCGATGAAGACGGGGGCTGCGGGGTTTTCGCCCGAGCCCGGCAGGCTGATGCCGATGTTGGCCTGTTTCGATTCACCTGGGCCGTTGACGATGCATCCCATTACCGCGACGTGCATCTTCTCGACGCCCGGGTACTGCTCGCGCCAGACCGGCATCTGCGCCCGCAGGTAAGTCTGGATCTGTGACGCGAGCTCCTGAAACAGCGTGCTCGTCGTGCGCCCGCACCCGGGGCAGGCGATCACCATCGGCGTGAACGAGCGCAGCCCCATCGTCTGCAGAATCTCTTGCGCGACAATGACTTCCCCCGTGCGCGAAGCACCCGGCTCCGGCGTCAGCGATATGCGGATCGTGTCGCCGATGCCCTCCTGCAGCAGCACGCCGAGTGCCGCCGTCGAAGCGACAATGCCCTTCGATCCCATGCCGGCCTCGGTGAGGCCGAGATGCAGCGCGAAGCGGCAGCGGCGCGCGAGTGAGCGATAGACGGCAATGAGGTCCTGCACGCCGCTTACCTTGCACGACAGGATGATCTTGTCCCGCCCCAGCCCGAGTTCCACCGCGCGTTCGGCCGAACCGATCGCGGACTGGATCAGCGCCTCGTACATGACGCTCTGCGCGTCCCACGGCTCGGCGCGCACGGCATTCTCGTCCATCATCTTTGCGAGAAGGTCCTGATCGAGGCTGCCCCAGTTGACACCGATCCGCACCGGCTTGTCATAGCGGATCGCAGCCTCGATCATTTGCGCGAACTGCGTATCACGCTTCGCGCCATGCCCGACGTTACCGGGGTTGATGCGGTACTTCGACAGTGCCTCGGCGCATGCGGGATAGTCGCGCAGCAGCAAATGGCCGTTGTAATGGAAATCGCCGACGAGCGGCACGGTGACGCCCATACGGTCGAGCTGCTCGCGCACGGCCGGCACGGCTTGTGCCGCCTCGGGCGTGTTGACGGTGATGCGCACGAGTTCCGAGCCCGCCTGCGCAAGTTCCTTCACTTGGATCGCCGTGCCGATCGCATCGGCAGTGTCCGTGTTCGTCATCGACTGCACACGCACCGGCGCGTTACCGCCAATCGTCACGAGCTGGCCGCCCCAGCGAACGTCGACGGCGTGCGACACCCGGCGCGGCGCGGGGCCGCCAAAAATCGGTTCGGAGGAACAAATCTGGCTGCTGCTGTCGGATTGCATCAAAAGACCCATTAGTCCGGTTTAGCCACGTGTGCCGCAGGCGCGCGAAACGCCCCGCACAACATTCAAAAAAGCGTCGCGGCTCACCGCCGCAACGCTCGAAACTTACTGAAACGTCACTGCAACGAGAAGCGCGAGACGTTGCCGTTGCCGGCCCCGTATTTCGCGGCGTCCACTGTCTTGCCGTCGAGCGTGATCGATTCGATGCCCAAGCGATTACCGGCCACCACTTTGAACGGCCGCTCGCCAGCCACTTCCTTCGTCTCGCCCGTGCGAACAATGCCCGAGAATACCGGCTTGCCGCTCTTGTCCCGCACACTGATCCAGCTGTCCTGTTTGACCGTAAATGCCACTCTCGAAGTACCCGGGGTGTCCGAAGCAGCCGAAGCAGCCGCGGAGGCAAGCGCTTGCGACCCTTCGACAACGCTCGACGCCTGCTCGGCTGCTGGTGCGCTCGCAGCCGGCGCTTCGGCGGCCGATGCATTGGGTACCGGCGCCGAGAGTGCCGTTGCAGGCTGCTTGACCGATTCCCGCTGGGACACAACAGGGACGTCGACGCCACTGCTTAAGGCTGTGCCCTCCCCCAACGCTTCGGGGGCGCTCGCGCCGGCCGTCATGGACTGGGCCTGATTTGCAGCCTGATTTGCAGCCTGTTCAGACGCGGACGCCGTATTCTCCGCCCCAGCTGCCGCGTCAGACACCGCTTGGCCTGAAACCGGCATTGTCGACGGCTCCCTCGAATTGGCCGCCGCGCCGTTCGCACTCGCCCTCAATCGCGCGAGCCATGCGGGCGACTCGCCACCGTGGTGCCACATGGCGAGCGCAATCAGTGCAACGAGCACGGCCGCAATGCCCCACCACCAGGACCGCTGTGGCTGCGCGCCACCAAGCGAAACGGAAACCCGGCCGCGAGGCAGCCCCGTCCCCTTCGCGGCCGGCATCGAAAGGTCCGGTTCGGGCTCGCCCTTCTCGCGTCGCAACGCCTGCGTGAACGGCGCGGGATCGACGCCAAGCATCTTCGCATAGCTACGCACAACGCCCAGCGCGAATGTCGTGCCGGGGAAGAGACTGAGGTCGCCTGCTTCGAGCGCCCGCATCTTTGATGCCGGCACCTTGAGGCGCCCGGAAACGTCGTCGATCAGCCAGCCTTTTGACTCGCGCAACTGCGCAAGCCGCGCCGCGGCAGCGGCCAGCGAGTCGAAAGACGCAGGCTCGGCCGCCTGGGCATCTCGCGGCGCGGCACCGGCGGCAACCGGCTCCGATTGTCCCGTGCCCGCCTGAGCGCCCTCTGTGTGCGGATGCTGCGCCTCGCTCATCCTTGATCCTCGCGTCGATTCTTGTTCACTTGTGCGCCCTCGCCGGAAGTTGGCCCCGCTCCGGAATTCGCAGATCGTTTATAACAAAATAAATGTGCAGCAACGCATACTACTTTCCGGCATCCGCATCCGCTTACCGCTTTTTCTATTGCGTGCCGGGCGTTTTCGTTCAGCGCACGTCGCACGTCGCACGTTGCCGGCTCGATGTCCGGGTTCTGTAGGACCGGCTACGCACGATGCAGCTCAATCACCTTGTTCGTGCGACCCGTTCGTTGCGCAATTCGCGTTCGATCTTTTACCGCGCCCGCGAGCTGTCCGCAGGCCGCATCGATATCGTCACCACGCGTTTTGCGCACCGTCGTGACGATGCCCGCATCAATGAGAATCTGTGCGAACTGCTTGATGCGCTCAGGCTTCGACCGAAGCAACCCCGATTCCGGAAACGGATTGAACGGAATCAGATTGAACTTGCAAGGGACGTCGGCCGTTAGCGCGAGCAATTCGCGCGCGTGCGCATCGCTGTCGTTCACACCGTCAAGCATGCAGTACTCGAACGTGATGAAATCGCGCGGCGCGACAAGCAAATACCGGCGGCATGCAGCCATTAACTCGGCGAGCGGATATTTCCGGTTGAGCGGCACGAGATCATCGCGAAGCGCATTGTTGGGCGCATGCAGCGACACCGCGAGCGCCACTGGCAGATCCGCGCCGAGCCGGTCCATCATCGGCACGACGCCCGAGGTCGAAACCGTCACGCGCCTGCGCGACAAGCCGTACGCGTTGTCGTCGAGCATCAGTCGCAGCGCCGGAACGACCGCGTCGTAATTGAGCAGCGGCTCGCCCATGCCCATCATGACAACGTTCGTGATGACGCGTTCACCCTTGCTTGGCGCCGCGCCGCCCCTACCGAGCGGGGCGCGCAGAGCAAATTCCGCCATGCGCAACT
>JAXDQB010000195.1:0-6304 GCA_034668065.1 Paraburkholderia sp. | reverse complement strand
TTCGACAACTGCCGCTCGAGGGGCGTCGCCACCGACGTGGCCATCGTCTCGGCGCTCGCGCCCGGCAGCATTGCCGTCACCTGGATCGTCGGAAAATCGACTTGTGGCAGCGGCGCGACCGGCAGCTTGAAATACGCGACCATGCCGGCCAGCACGAGAGCGATGGCGAGAAACGACGTCGCAACACGCCGCTTGATCAGCAGTTCGAGCAGCTTCATCACGGCATGTCCCTATTCACCGGAGCCGCCGCGTCGGCAGCCGCCGCGGCTTTCGCATCGACCATCCGCGGCGCCACGCGCACGCCCGGATCGAGCCGGCTTTGACCGTCGAAGACGACAATCTCGCCAGCTTGAACGCCCCGCTCGACCGCGCTCATGCCGTCGACGCTGACGCCCACCTGTACGGGACGAAGCTGCGCCGTTTTATTAGCGGCCACGACGTAGAGCTGCGATCCGTCCTGCGTATGGACGATCGCGCTGCTCGGCACCGCGACGCGGCCTGTATCGGTGCGCAACAGGATGCGCGCATTGACGAGCTGCCCCGGCCACAGCTTGCGATCCTTGTTCCGAAACGACGCCTTGAGCATGATCTGGCCGCTCGCCGGATCGACACGGCTGTCGATGAAAACGAGCGAGCCCTGCGCGAGAGCGCGACCGCCCGAACGCGCCGTGACCGTGACGGGCAACGCACCCGTCTTCTGGCGCTCGAGCAGCTCCGGCAATACATCTTGCGGAACCGAAAACTGCACGTCGATCGGCTCCATTTGCGTGACCGTGACAATGCCGATCGCGTCGGTGGGGTGCACGATCGCGCCGATGTCCACCTCTCTTGCGCCAACGCGTCCGTCAAACGGAGCCACGAGCGTGGTGAAGCCGACTTGCAGTCGGTCGTTGCCTACCAACGCCTGGTCGGCTGCCACCGTCGCTTGCAATTGATCGACGTTCGCTTTCGCGGTATCGACCATTTGCGTCGTCGCCGCGCCGATCGGAGCAAGCTTCACGTAACGCTGCAGGTCGAGCTTCGCATTCTCTAGGCTCGCCTCGTCTTTGCGCAGCATCGCCTGAGCCTGTTTCAACTGAGCCATTAACGGCCCTTGATCGAGCTGCGCGAGCACCTGGCCCGCCTTCACGTCCTGGCCTTCGGCAAACGCGATCCGCTGCAGTTCGCCGTCGACACGCACCTTGACGTCGGTCGCGTTCACCGGCATCACGGTGGCCACGGCAACGACGCGGATCGGAAAGTCGGCGATCATCGCCCGGCCGGCATCCACAGGTACGGCTGCCACGGGCGCGAGCGCCGCGCGCCGCGGCCAAAGCGCCCAGCCCAAGGCGATGACCGCAGCCAGCAGGCAAGTGCCGGCAAGCATGGCACGCCGCCGCTTGCGCGTCGTTTCTTCGAATCGAATGTCGCCAGCCACCTCAGTCATTGTGCGAGTGTCTCCTTGAACAGGCGGCTCGGCGCGCCTGCTGCCATGTTCGTGGTGTGCGTGTCATGAGCGTCGCCTCGCGCGGCGTCGCGGTTCGGATCGACATCGGTCGCGCCGTAGCCGCCGCCGAAAGCGCGGAACAGACTCACGGACGCCTGCAGCCGCGCAAGACGCGCCTGCACGAGCGCGTCTTCGGCTTGATAGCGAACGCGCTCGGTATCGAGCACGGTCAGAAAATCGACGGTACCGGACGCGTATTGCGCCCTGGCCAGCAGCGCGGCCTTGCTTGCGGCATCGGCGGCATCCTCATCCGCCGCCTCGGCGCGACGCTCGTCGGCCGCGGTGGAAAGCGAGTCCTCTACGTCCTGAAACGCCGCGACGACGGTTTGCCGATAACCGGCCACGGCTTGAGCGAGCGCGGCCTGGCTCAGGTTGAGTTGCCCCGTCAACGCCCCGCCTTCAAAGAGCGGCGCGCCCAGCGAGGCGGCGATCGCGCCAAGCGGATTGGCGAGGAAATTCGATAGCGACTGACTGCCGAAGCCGCCGTCGGCAGTCAGCAGGAAATTCGGGAAAAATGCCGCGCGAGCGGCGCCGATGCTGAAATTGGCCGCTTTGAGCCTCGCCTCTTGCGCTTTGATGTCCGGACGTGTTTCGAGCAGTGCGGCGGGCAGGCCGGAACGCGCTTGCGGTATCGCGATCCGATCGAGGGAAACTTCGGGCAGACTGAATTGCTCGGGAGCAGCGCCGACGAGGGTGGCCAGCAAATGCACGTTGTAGTCGAGCTGTTGCTGCAGTATCGGAATAGCTGCGTCGAACGTCGCCATGGCATTGCGCTGCTGCTGAACCTGTAGCTCTGTGGCCACGCCGGCAGCCTGTTGGGCAAGGACAAGCGTGAGCAGCCTGTGCGCATCGTCGGCCACCGTCTGGGCGAGCGCAACGCGCCGCCGCAATGACTGAACCTGAAAATAGGTATCGGCAACCGACGCCGTGAGCGTCAACGCAACCGTGTCCCGATCGAACTCGGATGCCCGGGCCAGCATTTTCGCCGCTTCGGCGTTCGCGCGATTCAAGCCCCAGAAGTCCACTTCGTAACTTGCCTGCGCGAAAAGGCTTTGCGTCGAATTGCTGGAACTGGAGTTGGAGCTGGAACTGCTCGAAGTGCTTTGTCCACGCTGAAACGTTCCGTTCAGCGTCAGGGCCGGGTATAGGATCGCTCCGGCTCGCTGAGCGTTGGCACGCGCGGCGTCCACCGTCGCCACGGCCGCTGACAGCGAGAAATTGTCCGCAAGGCAACGCTCGACCAGCGCATCAAGCGCCGAGTCGCCATACGCGTGCCACCAGCCGCTCTCGACGGGCACCGTATCGGCGAGCGGCGTGGCGCTCGCCGTATTCCAGTGGGCGGGGTCTGGCGTTGCGGGCCGACGAAAGGCGGGAACGAGCGAGCATCCCGTCACGAAGAAGACGAGAAGCAGCGAGGCCTTGGCAAGCCTGGCAGGAAGCATGGGGAGGCCCTGACGACCGAAATCCGGCAAGCCTAGTGGCCGGTTCCTTTCCAGGCGTTCGCCCGAACATTAAAGAAATTTAATGTGGCGTCGAATCAGGGTGCCCGCGTACCATCTTCTACTTTCAACACATAGCCGGCGCCCGCCACGGTATGAATCAGCGCTACTGCGAAGCTCTTGTCGACTTTGTTGCGCAGCCGATTGACGTGCATGTCGATCACATTCTCACGCGGATCGAAATCGTAGGACCACGCTGCTTCGAGCAACATGGCGCGCGTGACGACACGGCCAGCATGACGGGCAAGGCATGCGAGCAACAGAAATTCGCGGCGCTGCAAACGCAGCTCGCGTGCGCCGCGCGTCGCCGTGCGGGCGCGCAAGTCGATCCGCAGATCGGCCAAGCACAGGGTGTCGTTTATTTGCGCCGTGTCCCTGCGGCGCGCAAGGGCTTCCACGCGTGCCAAGACCTCAGCGAACGCGTACGGCTTCGCGACGTAATCGTCACATCCGGCACGCAGGCCCTCGGCGCGATCGGCCGGGCGCGCCAACGCGGACAGCATGAGCACCGGCGTAGCGTCGCGTTGCGCGCGCAGGCGGGCAACCCATTGCAGGCCATCGAGCACAGGCAAACGCCGATCCGTGATCACGACGGTGTAGATGCCCTCGCGCGCAAGCGCGAGTCCCATCGCGCCGTCGCCGGCAGTGTCGACCACATGGCCGCTTTCAGTCAGACCACGCGCGAGAATTCGGCTCGTACGTTCGTCGTCTTCCACGATGAGAATGCGCATAGATTGACAATCGACAGGATCGGCCCGGCGTTATTCTACTGGCCGACCCGTTTCAGGCTCGCATCGCGCGTCGCCATCCCTTTGCAACGCTTCGTGAAACCGCATGGCTGACATACTCGTTGTAGAAGACGATCAGCAGACGCTCGACGAAATCGTCGGCGCGCTTTCCGATTACGGCTTTTCAATCAGCACGGCTCAAACGGGCAAGGAAGGCTTGCTGCTCGCGGCCGCTCAGCGTTTCGACGCGATTGTGCTTGACCGCATGCTCCCGGGCGACCTTGACGGGCTCGCCCTGCTGAAGGTGCTGCGTGGCGCCGGCATCAAGACGCCGGTTCTGATTCTGAGCGCGCTTTCGGGTGTGGACGAGCGGGTGCGCGGCTTGCGATCGGGTGGAGACGACTATCTGACCAAGCCGTTCGAATTCGTCGAGCTGACTGCGCGGCTCGATGCGCTGACACGCCGCCACGAGGCGGCCGAAACGGCAAATCGCTACGATGCGGGCCCACTGAAAGTCGATTTGCTGGCGCGCGAAGTCACCTGTGCGGGACGCGCCGTCGCATTGCTCCCACGCGAATACCGACTGCTCGAATTCTTGATGCGGCATGCGGGGCAAGTCGTCAGCCGTACGATGCTGTTCGAGGCGGTCTGGGACTATCGGCTCGAACAACGAACGAATGTCATCGACGTTCACATCAGCCGACTGAGGAGAAAAATCGATCCCGAGGGCACGTTGAATCTGATCGAAACCGTACGCGGTTCGGGATATAGGCTTCGTGCGCCTGATTGAGCTGAGCCGCACCACCGGGTTTCGTCTCGCGGCGATATTCGTCGCGGTGTTCGGTGCTGTGCAGCTGCTGTTGTTCGGTTACCTCTACGTCCAGATCAAGGGCTTCGACCTCGAACGCGTCGACGATTGGCTCGCGCGCGAGCACGCAACCTTGATGCGTCAATCTCCAGAGAAAGTCGCGGCGGACATCGCTCATCACGCGAGCATCGATTCGCGCGGGCGGTTTCCCTTCGCGCTGCTCGACGCGCAAGGCCGTCACCTCGTTGGCGCAGACCTTGGCGCGCTGCCGCCGATCCCTCGCTTCGGCAAGCCGTTTTCGACGCGCTTGCCGACAGCGAATTCGCCAAAACAATATCCCGCGCGCTGCATCGCCGATCGCCTTGCCGACGGCCACATCGTCCTGCAATGCGAGATCACGCGCGACATTGATCACTTCGACGAGGAATTGCTGCACGCGTTGCTCGTTGCGGGACTGGCCATGCTGGCGATCGGAATTGCCAGCGCATTCATGTTCGGCACCGCCGCGGTCCGCCGGCTCGAGGAGCTCACCGCGTCAATCGAGGTGGTCATGGCAGGCGATTTGACCGGGCGCCTGCCACACGCTGGCGCAAGCGACGAGGTTGGGCGGCTCGTCACGGTCGTCAACCGCATGCTCGACGACATTGAGCGGCTCATGCACGAAGTCAAAGGGGTATGCGATGCCATTGCGCACGACATGCGCACACCGCTGACAAGACTGCTCGCAAGCCTCGAACGTGCGCAGCGTCGTACGCTGTCCGTGGCCGATTACCGTGCCGTCGTCGACGACTCCGTGGAAGAACTGCATGGGCTACTGCGCATGTTCAAGGCACTCCTGCGCATTTCGGAGATCGAGAGTAGCGTGCGCTCGGCGTCGTTTTGCGACGTCGATCTCGCAGCGGTGATGGATGATGTTGTCGAATTCTATGACCCCATCGCCGAGGAAAAGTCGATCACGCTCGAGTATTGTCGAAGCGAGCCCGAACTGTTCGCCCTGCGCGGAGAGCCGAATCTGCTTTTCGAGGCGCTCGGCAATCTCCTTGAGAATGCGATCAAGTTCGCGCCACGAGGCGGTCATGTATGCATCGCGCTGTTTCGCGAAGGTCCCACGTTCGGGATTCGGATCGCCGACAACGGGCCCGGTATCGCGGCGGCGGACCGGCAAGCGGTCTTTCGGCGCTTTTATCGCGCCGAAGCGAGCCGCAACACCCCGGGCAGCGGCTTGGGGCTGAGCCTTGCTCATGCGATCGCCGCCATGCACGACATGTCGGTCGAGCTCCTCGACGTTGCGGCAGGCTGCACGATACAGTTCGTGCGGCGGGAATCTGTAGGGTAAAGTAGGCAGCCTCCGGTTTCATCTCTGCGAGAATCCTCTCGATTACCTCTCCGATGGAGCCATCGCGCACAAAAGCGTTGAATGGCTCGTGAGGTATTCGTATGTTGAGAAGCATGCGCATAGTCTTCCTCCTTGATTGTGTCCGAGTGGACGCTTCAAGAATAGGCCGCGCGCGATACGCCTCGAGACAATTCTGCGGTCGGTGGACATTGCGTTGCAACTGCGGATCACGCATGCAGCACATGCGTGTAGATGTTGCGCACGCGATTGGTCGATCGCCGCGTCCTCCAAAGAACCATCGGCAACTTGGAACTATACTGGGGCACCTGGAGGTTTCAATGGCCGATCACGACAGACTGCATCCATTACGTCCGCTCCTAAAAAATTGGGTTTGCGAGCATGGTCAAATCGGGACTCGCTATTTGGACTGCGTCGATGGCGAAATTA
>JAXDQB010000194.1:0-5538 GCA_034668065.1 Paraburkholderia sp. | reverse complement strand
GCACTTCGTAGCGGCGCAGCAACTCGACCGGCGGCAATTGAGTTTCGCGAATGAAATAATAGGCGCCCGGCAACAGCACGGCGACCGTGCCCGCCTCTTTCATCGCAGCAACGCCCGCTTCATCCACGAATTCAAGGTGATCGGCCGACAGCGCGCGATAAAGTGCGGCAAGAGCCGCGCCACCGTTCGCGCTCAACTGCTCCGCATGCATTTTCACAGGCAAGCCGCGGCGCACGGCGGCTTCGAACACACGCTCGCTTTGCGCAAGCGTGAAGCCGATCCGCTCGCAAAATACATCGACCGCATCGACAAGCCCCTCGTCCACCAGCGCCGGCAGCATACGCTTGCAGACTTCGTCGATGTAATCGTCCGCGCGGCCGGCGAACTCGGGCGGCAATGCATGCGCACCGAGGAACGTCGTGTAGACCGATACGGGATACCGCTGCCCCAGCTCGCGTGCCACGCGCAGCATTTTGCGCTCGCTTGCGAGATCGAGCCCATAGCCGGACTTGATCTCGATCGCGCCGACGCCTTCTGCAACGAGCGGCGCGAGCCGGCTCGCCGCCTCGCAAAAGAGCGTTGCTTCATCGGCTGCGCGCGTCGCCCGCACCGTGGAAAGAATGCCGCCGCCGCGCCGCGCGATCTCCTCATAGCTCGCGCCAGCAAGCCGTAGCGCGAACTCGTCGGCGCGTTGGCCGCCATAGACAAGATGCGTGTGACAGTCGACAAGGCTCGGCGTCACCCACGCACCACGCAGATCCTCGCGCGGCCAAGCGGCGAATTCCGCCGGCAGATCCCCGGCAGCGCCTAGCCATGCGATCTTCCCATCCCGCACGGCAAGCGCCGCGTCCGCGATCGTGTCGTCGGAGTTGCCCCGCGGGCACAATCGAAAGTGTTGCCAAACCCGATCGTTCATGGTGGAACTGACTCCGTTGCTGGCCCTGCCCGCGCGGTCACCGCCCGAGCATCGGCAGCTTGAGCCCGGCTTCTCGCGCCGTGCGCCGCGCGAGCTCATACCCGGCATCGGCATGGCGCATGATGCCCGTCGCCGGATCGTTGAACAGTACGCGCTCGATGCGACGCGCGGCGGCATCCGTCCCGTCGCAAACGATCACGACGCCCGCGTGCTGACTAAAACCCATGCCAACGCCACCACCGTGATGCAGCGATACCCACGTCGCGCCGCCCGCCGTATTGAGCAGCGCATTCAGAAGCGGCCAATCGCTGACGGCGTCCGAACCGTCCATCATTGCTTCAGTTTCGCGGTTAGGGCTTGCGACAGAGCCTGTGTCGAGATGATCGCGTCCAATCACGATTGGCGCCTTCAGCTCGCCGCGCGCAACCATCTCGTTGAAGGCGAGGCCGAGCCGATAGCGATCCTTCACCCCAACCCAGCAGATGCGGGCCGGCAGACCCTGAAAGACAATGCGCTCCCGCGCCATGTCGAGCCAGTTGTGCAGATGCGCGTCATCGGGGATCAACGCCTTCACCTTCGCGTCTGTCTTGTATATGTCCTCGGGATCGCCCGAAAGCGCAACCCAGCGGAACGGTCCCTTGCCTTCGCAAAAGAGCGGCCGTATGTAGGCTGGCACGAAGCCGGGAAAATCGAACGCATTATCGACGCCCATGTCGCGTGCCATCTGGCGGATGTTGTTGCCATAGTCCAGCGTCGCCGCGCCCCGCTCCTGCAAGACGAGCATCGCCTGCACCTGCTTGGCCATCGATTGCTTCGCGGGCACCACGATGCTCTGCGGATCGCTGCACTGCCGCTCCCGCCATTCGGCGACGCTCCAGCCTTGCGGCAAGTAGCCGTTGACGGGATCGTGCGCGCTCGTCTGATCGGTCACGCAATCGGGCGTTATGCCGCGCACGACGCATTCGCCGAACACGTCGGCCGCATTGCCGATGAGCCCCACGGACACCGGTTTGCCGTTCGTCTTCGCGGCTTCGATCGTCGCCAGCGCCTCGTCAAGCGTCTTCGCTTTCTTGTCGAGGTAACGCGTTTTCAGGCGTTGATCGATCCGCGTCTCGTCGCATTCGACGGCAATCATCGAAAAACCTGCCATCGTCGCCGCCAGCGGCTGGGCGCCGCCCATGCCGCCCAACCCGCCCGTCAACACCCAGCGGCCTCGCGCGTTGCCGCCGAAATGCTGGTTCGCGATGGCGTAGAACGTTTCGTACGTGCCTTGCACGATGCCCTGACTGCCGATGTAGATCCAGCTGCCGGCCGTCATCTGACCGTACATCATGAGCCCCTTGCGATCGAGCTCGTGAAAGTGCTCCCACGTCGCCCAATGCGGGACGAGATTCGAGTTCGCGAGCAGCACGCGCGGCGCATCGGTGTGCGTGCGGAACACGCCCACGGGCTTGCCCGACTGGATCAGTAGCGTCTCGTCGTCGTTCAGCGCCTTTAGCGCCTCGAGAATTTGATCGAAGGAGGCCCAATCCCGTGCCGCGCGACCAATGCCACCGTAGACGACGAGCGCATGCGGATGCTCCGCGACCTCCGGATCAAGGTTGTTCTGGATCATCCGGTAAGCCGCCTCGGTCAGCCAGCTTTTGCAGGTCTTCTGCACCCCGCGCGGCGCGCGCACGGTGCGGGCCGGATCAAGGCGAGGATCGGAGCGGGGCTCAGCGCGGCGATTGAGGTGTGGATCGGAAATCTGCGGCTCGTTCATGGAATCCTCCCTGAAATGCTTTGGCTGCGTTCTGCACGCTTCAGAAATGCCCGGTGAAGCGAAAGCGGTTGCCGGGATGCCAGAGGTTGGCCACCGACGCGACGAGTTTTTGCGTCCATGTGCGCCGGTGCAGCACCAGGCACGGCTCGCCGTCAAACATCGCAAGATGCGTACACGTCTCGACTTCGGGCAGAGCCGCCTCAATGCGATACTCGACGCGCGACAGCGGTGCCACGCGCACGAGATACTGGTTCGGCGTGATCTGCGTGAAGTCCTGGAGCGCGTAGTGGGGTGCGGCGGCCGGGTTGACCCAGCGCTCCTCCAGTTGCACGGGCTCCTCGTTTTCGAAGTGCAGCAGTCGCGAATGAAAGATGGGGCTGCCCGCCTTCACCTGCATCTCCTCAGCCAGCACAGCGTCGGCAACGGCCGCACCGAGCGCGAGCACACTGGCACGATGGCGATGGCCGCGAGCGGCGATTTCGTCGGAAATGCTGCGAATCGCAACGAGCGTGGACTCGTATTTCGGCCGCGCGACGAAGGTGCCCGCGCCCTGCACGCGTGTGATGACCTGCTCGGCCGTCAGCTCGCGTAACGCGCGATTTACCGTCATGCGCGCCACCTTGAATTCGCGCGCGAGTTCATTCTCAGAAGGCACCTGATCGCCTTCAGCCCATTCGCCCGAGTAAATGCGCGCGAGGATGAAGTCCTTGATGCCCTGGTACGCCGGAGCGTTCATTCGTTGATCACCCTGCTTACTCCATCTCGTCAGCGACTA
Organism: Paraburkholderia sp.; assembly: GCA_034668065.1. GTDB lineage: Bacteria > Pseudomonadota > Gammaproteobacteria > Burkholderiales > Burkholderiaceae > Trinickia. Next base: position 2,085 of record JAXDQB010000194.1, on the reverse strand, counting down.
TTACTAAGGATTCCTTAGTTTTTTCTCGAATCATCGTAAATCTCGTGATCTGGCCGCGCCTTCTCACAGTGCGAGCGGCGCCTCCGATGCAAACGAAAAAGGACTTGCCGCTGCGATCGTGCGGTCCCGCACGAGCTGCGCCATCGCGGCGATATCGGGCGCAAAGTAGCGGTCAAGCTCATAGTGCGGCACGGCGGCGCGCACTGTCTCCATCACGCGCCGCAACGGGGCGCTCGTGCGGTGCGGCGCACGCAGGTCGATGCCCTGCGCGGCAGCAAGCAACTCGATGGCGAGGATGTGTGCCGTGTTGTCGGCGATGTCGGCCAGCTTGCGCGCGGCGAACGTCGCCATCGACACGTGATCCTCCTGGTTCGCAGAAGTCGGAAGCGAATCAACCGAAGCGGGGTGCGCCAGCGTCTTGTTCTCCGACGCGAGCGCGGCAGCCGTCACATGCGCGATCATGAAGCCCGAATTGACACCCCCGTCCTTGACGAGAAACGGGGGAAGGCCCGAGAGCGTCGCATCGATGAGCAGCGCGATGCGACGCTCGGCAAGCGCGCCGATTTCCGCGGCCGCGAGCGCTAGGTTATCGGCAGCGAACGCAACGGGCTCCGCATGAAAGTTGCCGCCCGAGAGCACCTCTCCCGTATCGGGGAAAATGAGCGGGTTGTCCGACACCGCATTCGCCTCTACAAGCAGCACGTTTGCCGCGTGACGCATCTGATCGAGGCAGGCGCCCATCACTTGCGGCTGGCAGCGCAAGCTATACGGATCCTGCACCTTGTCGCAATCGCGATGGGAGAGATTGATACCCGAGCCCTCGAGCAGTGCGCGATAGGCAGCCGCCGCTTCAATCTGTCCGCGATGGCCGCGCAACTCGTGAATGCGCGCATCGAACGGCTTGACCGAACCGGCCGCGGCGTCCACCGAGAGCGCACCCGAGACGAGCGCAGTGCGGAACAAATCTTCGATCGCGAAAAGGTTGTAAAGCGCAAGCGCCGTCGACGCCTGCGTGCCGTTCAGCAGCGCGAGACCTTCCTTGGCCTGCAGCGGGAGTGGCGCGAGGCCGGCAAGCTCCAACCCGCGCGCCGCGCTCATGCGTTCACCCCTTGCATGCACCTCGCCAATGCCGAGCAGTGCGGCGGACAAATGCGCAAGCGGCGCCAGGTCCCCCGACGCACCGACAGACCCTTTAACGGGAATGACGGGCAGCACGTCCGCGTTGAAAAGCGTCACAAGCGCATCCATGACCTCGCGCCGGATGCCGGAATGCCCGCGCCCGAGGCTCGACAGCTTCAGCGCGATCAGCAGGCGCACGACGGGCGCCGCCATCGGCTCGCCTACGCCAACTGCATGAGAAAGCACGAGATTGCGCTGCAGTAACTCGAGCTGATCGCGAGGGATATGCGTGCTCGCGAGGCGCCCGAAGCCCGTGTTGATCCCATAAGCGGGGGTGCCGCTGGCCGCGATATTGGCTACGGCCTGGGCGGCGGCATCGATAGCGGCGTAACTCGCAGGGTCGAGCGCAAGCGTCACCCGTTCGCGGGCAATGCGGCGCAGCTGCGCGAGGGTCAGATAGCCGGGCGTGAGGATCATCATGCGAAAGCGTCCTGTTTGCGTCTGATCGGTCGGTGCGGAAGAAGTCTAACCACGTCAGCTTGTATATACAACTTTATTTTTACAACCTGTAGGCATGAGCCTTGCGCCCGCGCAGGGCTGACAGTAAACATCCGACGATTCGCGCGCTACCCCGGCCATTTTCGGCAATCCGTGCGCCACGCCACGCCCTCGGCACGCGCAAGCCGTTCGGCACGACTAAACTAGTACGGCTTGACGCCGCGGTGTTCGAAGCGCTGTCTCGTCAAGGCCTCGAGGGAGTAAAGAATGAATCGCCCGCTCGTTCGAATCACGCCCCTGCGCGCCATTGTGACGATGTCGCCTGCGGCGCGCATAAAGTGGTTTCTCGGTCTGGTCACGGCGGCGTTACTTGGGGTCTTGGCGTATTTCGTATCGGTCGAAATGCAGACGTCGCGTCTACAGGCGCGCCATTTGGCAAGGCTCGATCGCGGTGTCTCCTTTGCTGTC
>JAXDQB010000193.1:0-4660 GCA_034668065.1 Paraburkholderia sp. | reverse complement strand
ATCGGCGACGGCGAACGCAATCTATTCGCCGACCCGGCGGACAAACGCGGCATGGGCCTTTCGTCGGTCGGCTACCAGTTCACGGCGGGGCTGCTCGCGCATGCGCCGGCCCTGACCGCGCTGTGCAACCCAACGGTGAACTCGTACAAGCGGCTGGTGGTCGGTCGCTCGCTGACGGGCGCAACGTGGGCACCGGCTTACATCAGTTACGGCGACAACAATCGCTCGACGATGGTGCGTATGCCTGGCGAGCGCATCGAACTGCGCCTGCCCGACGGCGCATGCAATCCGTATCTCGCGACGGCGGCGGTGATCGCCGCGGGGCTGGATGGCATCGACCGCGGCATGTCGGCGGGCGAGCCGGCCAACGAAAACCTGTACGAATGGACGCCCGCGCGGCTTCGTGAGCATGGTATCGGCGTGCTGCCGCAAAACCTCGAGCAGGCGCTCGACGCACTCGAAAGCGACCGCGTGATCTGCGACGCGCTAGGCCCCGTTGCCGACGAATTCCTCAAGCTCAAACGGATGGAGTGGCTCGAATACATGCGCCACGTGTCGGACTGGGAACTGAAAACCTACCTCGAATTTTTCTAAGGAGAAGCACTATGTGCGGAATTGTAGGCTTGCTGGTGAAGACGCCGGCACTGCGCGAACGGCTCGGCGAACTGATGGTGCCGATGCTGATCGGCATGACCGAGCGCGGACCGGATTCAGCGGGCCTCGCAGTGTTCGGCAAACCGGTCGATGCGACCCAGCGCAAGCTGAGCATCTACGCGGGTTTCACCGAGGAAGGCGCGGATTTCGCGTGGCAACCGCTCCTGGATGAATTGAACGTGGCGATGGACGTTAACGCGTGCGTCGACGCGAAGGGCAATCATGCGGTGCTGACGGTGCAGGGCAATGTCGAGCGCGTGAAGACGTGGCTGCGCGAGCGCTATCCGAAGCTTTATTTGCTCTCGAGCGGTCGCTCGATCGATCTTTACAAGGACATCGGCTCGCCGTCGCAAGTCGCCGAGCGTTATGACTTTGCGAATCTGACAGGTTCGCATCTGGTCGGCCATACGCGGATGGCGACCGAGTCGGCGGTGACCCCTGATCGCGCACACCCGTTCACGGCCGGCGACGATTTCTGTCTAGTCCACAACGGTTCGCTGTCGAACGCACATGGCGTACGTCGCAAGCTCGAACCGAAAGGCATCCACTTCGATACCGACAACGATACCGAAGCCGCCTGCCGCTTTCTCGAATGGCGCCTGCGTGAAGGCGACATGCTGCCGGACGCATTGCAAAAAGGCTTTGAAGAACTCGATGGCTTCTACACGTTCCTGATGGGCACCTCGACCGAACTTGCGCTGATTCGCGACCCGTTCGCGTGCAAGCCGGCGGTGGTCGCGGAAAACGACGATTACGTCGCCATCGCATCGGAGTTCCGGTCGCTCGCGCATCTGCCAGACATCAAGAACGCCAAGGTCTTCGAACCTGCACCTGAGGAGATGTATGTATGGAAAGCCTGACTTTTGATCTGGAGCGCAAGTCGGTTCGTGAGCTGAATCAGTTTTTGCACAAGCCGGCAAGCGAGCTAGAGGGGCAATCGGTGACTGTCGTGGCGCCCAACGGTGCGCATAATTTGGCAGTGGGCGTTGATGCTCCGGTGCAGGTAACGATCGCAGGTCACGCTGGATATTACGCGGGCGGCATGAATAAACATGCAACGATCGAGATCGACGGCAGCGCGGGCACCGGCGTCGCTGAAAACATGATGAGCGGCAAGGTGCATGTGAAGGGCTTCGCATCGAACGGCGCGGGCGCTTCGGCGCATGGCGGCCTGCTCGTGATTGACGGCGATGCGGGTTTGCGCTGCGGGATCTCGCTCAAAGGTGGCGACATCGTGGTGGGTGGCTCAGTCGGCAGCTTCTCGGCGTTTATGGCGCAGGCCGGACGCATGGTGATATGCGGCGACGCGGGCGATGCGCTCGGCGACTCTCTTTACGAAGCGGTGCTTTACGTACGCGGCGAGGTGAAATCGCTCGGCTCCGACGCGCAGTACGAGCCAATGACGGATGCGGACATCGATGCGGTGCGCGGTCTGCTCGCCGCCGCGGGCATGGACCACGACCCGGCGTCGTTCAAACGGATCGCCTCCGCTCGCACGCTCTATCACTGGAACGCAGACGCGAACCAGGAATATTGAACACACGCTCTCTGAGAAGGTCTCCATGGAAGCCAAACCCGTTCATTTCGCCCGTTTACAGCAGGAAGAGTCGCAAGGCTACGACCGCAAGACGATCGACTATATCCACGCAGCCGCGCAGCGCGGCCTGTATGAAATCCGTGGGCTCGGTGCGAAACGCCGCGTGCCGCATTTCGACGATTTGCTTTTTCTCGGCGCGTCGCTGTCGCGCTATCCGCTGGAAGGCTATCGCGAGAAATGCTCGACACGCACGGTGCTCGGCACCCGCTTTGCGAAAAATCCAGTAGTGCTCGACATTCCAATCACGATCGCTGGCATGAGCTTCGGCGCGCTGTCCGCGAACGTGAAGGAGGCGCTCGGTCGGGCCGCGACCGCCATGGGCACCACGACCACCACGGGCGATGGCGGGATGACTCAGGAAGAACGCCGCTCCTCGAAAACGCTGGTCTATCAATGCCTGCCGTCGCGCTATGGCTTCAATCCTGACGACATGCGCCGTGCCGATGCGATCGAAGTCGTGATCGGCCAAGGCGCGAAGCCGGGCGGCGGCGGCATGTTGCTTGGGCAGAAGATCAATCCGCGCGTGGCGTCGATGCGCACGCTGCCGCCAGGCGTCGATCAACGTTCGGCGAGCCGTCATCCGGACTGGACCGGTCCCGACGATTTGGCGATCAAGATTCAGGAGTTGCGCGAAATCACAGACTGGGAAAAGCCGATCTACGTGAAGGTCGGCGCAACCCGTACGTTCAACGACGTCAAGCTCGCAGTGCATGCGGGCGCGGATGTGGTCGTCATCGACGGCATGCAGGGCGGCACAGCGGCAACGCAAACCTGCTTCATCGAAAACGTCGGCATTCCGACGTTGGCGGCGGTTCGCCAGGCGGTGGATGCGCTCGAAGATCTGAACATGAAGGGTCAGGTGCAACTGATCGTCTCGGGCGGCATTCGCACCGGTGCGGACGTCGCAAAGGCACTGGCGCTCGGCGCAGACGCAGTGGCGATCGGGCAGGGCGTACTGATGGCGCTCGGCTGCAACAGCGATAGCTATTTCCAGAACGGCGCGCTGCATTCGGCGGTGGCCGACTATGCGGCGCTGAACACGTCGCCGGGTTTCTGCCATCACTGCCATACGGGCAAGTGCCCGGTCGGCGTCACCACGCAGGATGTGGTGCTCGAACAGCGGGTCCAGGCGGATGAAGGCTCGCGCCGCGTACGGAACTACCTGAAGACGCTGAACATGGAACTGGCGACGATCGCACGCGCGTGTGGCAAGCAGAACGTCCACCACCTTGAACCGGAAGATCTGGTCGCACTGACAGTCGAGGCGGCGGCAATGGCCCGCATTCCGCTTGCCGGCACGTCGTGGATTCCCGGGCACCAAAGTTATTAAAGCATGTTCTTAATCCGGCGGCGTATGCACTGCTTGCGCTAACGCTGCGCCGCCGGAACGCACACGTTCGCACGGCTCTTCAAAAAAAAACCGTCGGTGCTCGGCACTGTCTCCTGTGCGATTCGGGCCTTCGTGGAGCGACTTCTGAATTCAAAAAAGGAAAAAGTTTCGGATCACGAACCATGTTGCACGCGAATATGGTCGTGTGCATACTACGTTCGGCGTTGGAAATTCAGGATACCTAATCTTCACTGAAGTCTCGCAAACGAAGAACGTATGGTGACAAACGTTAGCGATGCAGCCGTCATCCCTGGACATCACTCCCGCGATCTGGAAATGCCCGGCGACCAAGGACTTGGTCTTCCCGCCGTATGTACACCGTCATGAGGTCCAGTGATGAAACGCCATCCTTTGCCGAACACGCCTCAAGGGCTTCGTGACATCCGCTCGCTAAAGGTGGTCGCGGTTCATCCTCTCGACCAGGACGGCGAGGAACTGCTCGCGCAACTGCGGCGCATCGGGTGCCGCGTGTGCCATTACTGGCCGGCTCCGGCCACATTGCCGGAAGCAACCGATATCGTCTTCATGGCCATACGTCCGGAGACGCTTTCGAAGCCGCTGCCTTGGCTTGAAGCATCGGGCGCGTACCCCTTGATCCCAGTGGTGAGCTACGAGAACCCGATCTTCATCGAAATAGTGATCCAGTTGAACGCGTACTGTGTAGTGCCGTCTCCAGTACGCTCATTTGGCGTGCTGACCGCGATCGCTGTTTCGCTGCATCGGCACAAAGGCCGCTTGGCGTTGGAACGCTATGCCCAAAGAGTCACTGAAAAATTCGCAGATCAACGGAAAATACAGCGTGCCAAGTCCATTCTCATGGAGACGCGCAATCTCACGGAGCCGGAAGCACACGAGCTTTTGCGCTCGCGTGCAATGGGGCAGCGGCAATCACTTGAAGCCGTCGCGGGCACCATCATCACGGCTCATGAAAACCTGCATTTCTGAATGAGCGGGATTGTCGTCGATGTGCATGACGCACGGGATGTGTGCTTTTTAACCCCACGTTGGGGAGCTTCACA
>JAXDQB010000192.1:0-5254 GCA_034668065.1 Paraburkholderia sp. | reverse complement strand
CGTCACGGCGCGGGTCCTTGCCGAAAAACTCCTTCACCGTTTCCTGAACCATCGGCATGCGCGTCATGCCGCCGACGAGAATCACGTCGTCGATGTCGCTCACCTTCACGCCCGAATCCTTGATCGCGATGCGGCAAGGCTCGACCGTCCGCTTGATCAGATCCTCGACGAGCGCTTCGAGCTTCGCGCGCGTGATCTTCAGGTTCAAGTGCTTTGGACCCGACGCATCAGCCGTGATGTACGGCAGGTTGATCTCGGTCTGCTGGGTCGACGACAGCTCGATCTTCGCCTTCTCGGCCGCTTCCTTCAGGCGCTGCAGCGCGAGCACGTCCTTCGACAGGTCAACGCCCTGCTCCTTCTTGAACTCGCCGATGATGTACTCGATGATGCGCTGATCGAAGTCTTCGCCGCCGAGGAACGTGTCGCCGTTCGTCGAAAGCACTTCGAACTGCATCTCGCCGTCGACGTCCGCGATCTCGATGATCGAGATGTCGAACGTACCGCCACCGAGGTCATACACGGCAATCTTGCGGTCGCCCTTTTCCGCCTTGTCGAGACCGAACGCGAGCGCTGCGGCCGTCGGTTCATTGATGATCCGCTTGACTTCAAGGCCCGCGATGCGGCCGGCATCCTTGGTCGCCTGGCGCTGGCTGTCGTTGAAGTACGCGGGCACCGTGATGACGGCTTCCGTGACGGGCTCGCCAAGGTAATCTTCAGCCGTCTTCTTCATCTTGCGCAGCACTTCCGCCGAAATTTGCGGCGGAGCCAGACGCAGGCTGTGCGCCTCGACCCAAGCATCGCCGTTTTCAGCCTTGATGATCTTGTAAGGCATGAGGCCGATGTCTTTCTGGACTTCCTTTTCCTCGAAGCGCCGGCCGATCAGACGCTTGACGGCGAACAACGTGTTCTTCGGGTTAGTCACCGACTGACGTTTGGCCGGCGCGCCGACGAGAATCTCGTTTTCGTCTACGTAGGCGATGACCGAAGGGGTCGTGCGAGCGCCCTCCGAGTTCTCGATCACCTTGACCTGGTTGCCTTCCATCAGCGCCACGCACGAGTTCGTGGTGCCGAGGTCGATGCCGATGATTTTGCCCATTTTCCGTACTCTCCTGACTTTTGATCGCGTAGGGACGGCGCCGCCGTTCCGGCGCGACCGCCCATTCAATTCAAACCTGCACCCAACATGAGTGCCGTTGCATCGTTTTCAAGGCCCTCGGACGATGCGGTCACTATTTTTTACGAATCGCCTGAGCAATTTCGACGCAAACTGAGTCGGCCGCGGCGATACGCAGAGCGCGACTTACTTCGGCTGCGCGACGGTGACGAGTGCGGGGCGCAGAACGCGCTCAGCAATCACATAGCCCTTTTGCAACACCGACACGACGGTATTGGGTTCCTGGTCCGCCGGGACCATCGAGATGGCCTGATGGCGGTGCGGATCGAACTTTTCCCCGACAGGATTGAGCGCCACGACGCGGCCCTTGTCGAGCGCGCTCGCGAGCTGACGCAACGTGAGTTCCACGCCCTCGCGAAGCTTGGCCACGTCACCCGACGAATCGCTGAGCGCTGCCTCGAGGCTGTCGATTACCGGGAGCAGATGCTCGGCGAAGCTTTCGATCGCGAACTTGCGCGCCTTGGCGACGTCTTCGTGCGCACGCCGGCGCACGTTTTCCGTCTCGGCCTTCGCGCGCAGAAAGCTTTCGTCGAGCTCTGCGATCTTCGCCTGAGCCTCGGCGAGCGCAGCCTCGGCCGACGTTTCGGGCTGCTGCCCGGCGGCGGATGCAACTTGCTCCGCGACGTTCTCGGCAATGGGTTGCGCGGGGTCGCCGGCAGGCGCTGAGTTCTGGCTGGCCGGGTTGTCTTGCGTATGTTCCATGTCGTTGAATCGTCCTCAAAGTGAAATCAAAGCGGCGGCCGGGCGCCGTTTGCCGCTCCGGCCCGTTGCCCGGCGCACGCAACCTGAGCATCCCGCCCCAGTGATGCGTGACGGCTAACGCACCCGCCGCCGCGCGATGCGGACGGAGGTGGGGCCGCCCATGACGAATTCAAGGGGCTCATTGCCCTTTTTTGCACCGCCCATGTGCATGCGAAACGGACGGTAACACGGGTTACGGCGCACGCACCGAGACGGCGTTGAGCACCACTATGGTTTGCCCTAGACTGCACTCATGGCGTCTGGCCGGGTATGGCCCGGTCTGGCCGGGCCGATTCGCGCGAACGTCGCAGGGTCGTCAACTCACCGATCGTGTCCCGCTGATATCCCGCTGCTGTGTCCGTGTGGCTTTCCTCCGAGGGGAGTACGGTGAAACTGACCTTTGCAATTGCGGTGGTCGCGCTGGTGCTCATCGCCGGAACCACGACCATCTGCATGTCTGGCGCTGTGACCGACAGGACGACGGAATATGGCGTCGTTCATGCCACGTTCGAGCAGCTTTTCAATCCCCACCGGAAAGTTTGTCAATGACGCGCCTGTCGCGCTTGGTCGGCCGCCCGTGCAGCGCAGCGGCCGGCTCCCGGTGCGTCTTGCGCCGCTCGGCTTCGGCTACCCGTTTCACCTGACTCTCGGGCGTTTCTGCATAGAGGGTCTGGGCCACGGCGGCCGGCCCGCGCACCTCACACACGCCCACCACCCGCACTTCCCACACGGTTCTGTCTATCTCGATTACAACGTGGTCTCCCACGCGTACATCCTTCGCCGGCTTGACCGCCGCGCCGCCAATCCGGACGCGGCCTTTTTCCACCGCATCAGCGGCAAGCGAACGTGTTTTGAAAAAACGCGCTGCCCACAGCCATTTGTCGATGCGCAGACGCGCGCCCGGTTCGGTTGAGATTTTGTAGTTCATCGAAGAGACGGCATGCGATGCAACGCGCGCGATTGTGCCCAAGTACCTAAACCAAAAATTGCGGCAACGGTAGCCAAGGCTCGCAATGATCCTGCCAGCGCACCTGTGCGCCTTTGCGGCGGCGCTGCGAGGCGCGTGTTAATGGCGAAGCACGTGTTCATTGCAATGCACCGGACGGCGCCACCGCTCGCGCGGGCCACCCTTGCAACTGCTGCGCGACGATCCCGGCCAGCGCGGCAATCCAAGCGGGCGACGCGTTAAGGCACGCAATACGCTGGAATTCCTTGCCGCCGGCGTGCAGGAATTCGTCGCGAACTTCAAGCCCGATCTCCTCGATCGTCTCGATGCAATCCGCGGTGAAGCCCGGACAGAAGACGTCGGCGCGGCGTACCCCGGCCGCGCCGAGTTCGCGCAGCGTCGGGGCCGTGTAAGGCTGCAGCCATTCCGCGCGCCCGAAACGCGATTGAAACGTGACGAGGCACTCCGCCGGGGTCAGCGCAAGCTCGTTCATCAAAAGCGCGGCCGTTTGCTGGCACTGGTTGTGATAAGGATCACCGAGATCGAGCGTTCGCTTGGGCACACCGTGAAAGCTGAGCACCAGCTTGTCGCCGCCGGAAAAATCGGGCCGACCGTGCGCAGACCAATGCTGCCGCACCTGTTCGGCGAGCGCATGGATGTACGACGGGTGATCGGCATAGTGACGTACGGTGCGGACCTCAGGCTGATTGCGCATCCGTTTCAGGGCGTCGAATGCGGCATCGAATGCCGTGGCCGTCGTGGACGCAGAGTACTGCGGATACATGGGCATCAGCAACACCCGTTCAGCGCCGGCGAGCTTCAGCTGGTTCAACATTGCATCAATGCCGGGCGTGCCGTAGCGCATGGCATATTCAACGAGCACTGGGTACCCGTTCGCGTGGAGCAATGCCCGCAGCGCCTCCACCTGCTTTTCCGTATAGACGCGCAGCGGTGAGCCCTCCGGCATCCAGATCGCCGCGTATTTCTTCGCCGACGACCGGCTGCGCAACGGCAAAATCACCCCACGCAACAGCGGTTGCCAAGCAAACGCCGGAATTTCCACGACGCGCGGGTCGGACAGGAACTGCGCAAGGTAGCGGCCGACCGCGCGCGGCGTCGGCGCGTCGGGCGTGCCGAGATTGATCAGCAGAACGGCTACGCGGTGAGACGCGGCAGGCTGCGACGGCAGCTCGAGATTGAAACGCATGGGCTATCGACAAAGGCCTGGAGAACCCATGGGCCCAGGGGGGCCGAACGGGCCGGAAACGCCGAAGCCGTTGTAACGCGGCAGAACTCGCGGCACAACTCCCGGCACAGCACGCCGCACAGCACGGGACGGCACGAAGAGTGGACCAGGGCTTCGGTTCATGTGGGGCCTATTATAGCGGCGCGTCCGCCGCCGGCCACTCAGCCGTTCGGCCAATGGCGCCGGCTCGTCGTAGCGCGCATGATTCGGGACTGTAGCAAGCGCAACGCCGCGAGTCCTTCCCTTCACTGCTGGCTTAATGCGGTGGACAGCAGGCGCGCGGTGATGTCGACAATCGGAATCACGCGGCTGTAGGCCATTCGCGTAGGCCCGATCACGCCGAGCGTGCCGACGATTGTGCCGTTGACTTCATAAGGGGCGGTCACGACGCTCATCTGCTCGATCGGCACCAGAGTCGATTCGCCACCGATAAATATCTGCACGCCTTGCGCATGGCTCGATACGTCCAGCAATTGAAGGAGGCTCGTCTTTTGGTCGAACACGTCGAAGAGCTTGCGCAGCCGCGCCATGTCGGACGAAAGGTCCGCCACTTCGAGCAGGTTGCGCTCGCCCGAGATGAGCACCGTCTCGCCCATGTCGCTTTCGTCGGTGCTGGCCGTCACAGCCGCCTGCATGAGGGCAGTCATGTCCCCGCGCAGCTGATCGATTTCCTCACGCAGCCTCCGGCGCACCTCGTCAAAGGACAAGCCGGCGAAATGCGCGTTGATGTAGTTGGACGCCTCGACGAGCTGCGACGGCGCATAGTCGCGCTGGGTGGCCATGATGCGGTTTTGCACATCGCCTTCGGGCGTCACGATGATGAGCAGGATGCGCTTGTCCGACAGGCGCATGAACTCGACCTGTTTGAATACATGGCTGCGGCGCGGCGTGAGCACCACGCCGGCGAATTGCGACAGGCTCGAGAGCACGCTCGCCGCGGCCGCAACCACCTTCTGCGGCTCGCCCGGCTGCAACGTCCGTTTCACCACGCGCGTAACAGCCTCCTCGTCGGCCACGGGCTCCGCGGTGAGCATTGTGTCGACGAAGAGACGATAGCCCCGTGGCGTGGGGATTCTGCCCGCGGACGTGTGAGGGCTCGCCACAAGTCCGAGCTCCTCCAAGTCCGACATGACGTTGCGGATTGTTG
>JAXDQB010000191.1:0-4324 GCA_034668065.1 Paraburkholderia sp. | reverse complement strand
CATTGCCCCATATCGTGCAGCAAACAATCGGCGTGGGAATAAAAGGCTGTTGCCATGATCCTCTTCGCGCGGCGCGGCACCTTCGAGGCGCGCGCGGCGTGTCTCCGTCCAAGGGCGCGCTCACGGGGCGCGCCAACATTTGCCAAGTTACCACACGATGCGACTGTGACGTACCAGGCACGGTTTTGCAGAAAGCGTCGGGTATACTGCCCCGAACCGTTTTCCCCCTGTCTCTTTCGCACTGCGCCCCTAGCTCACTATGACCGTCAAGCTTGCTCTGTCTGCACGAAACCGGCTACCCATGAAGACCGTGGCCACCGCACTGTCCGTCGCATCGTGCATGTTCATGGCAACCAGTCCGGCGATCGCGCAAAGCGCCGCGAAGAAGCCGCCCGTGCTGCTCGCCCAAAGCCAGCCGCAACCGGCGGTGCCGCAAGGGCAAACCTTCGAGGAAGAGATCATCCCGCAGCGCTACGCGAACAACCCGAATGTCGACGCGTTCATCAACGACATGTCCGCGCGCTACGACTTCGACGAAGCCGCATTGCATGCGTTATTCGCTCGCGTGAGCTATTCGGCCACCGCGGTCAAGCTTGTCACGCCGTCGCCCTCGCCGTCGATCAAGAACTGGCGCGTGTATCAGTCGCGCTTTCTCGACCAGGTGCGCATCAATGCCGGCGTGCGCTTCTGGCGCGCCAACCAGGACACACTGCAACGCGCCTATGAAGAGTTCGGCGTGCCGCCGGAAGTGATCGTCGGCATTATCGGCGTGGAGACGATCTACGGGCGCTTCATGGGCAACTTCCGCGTGCTCGACGCGCTGACCACGCTCAGCTTCGACTATCCGAATACCGCCAATCGCGCGGATCGCCAGGCAACCTTCCGCAAGAATCTCGAAGACTACCTGGTGTGGACGCGCGATTCGCAAATCGATCCGACCACCGTGCTCGGCTCCTACACCGGCGCGATCGGCATTCCGCAGTTCCTGCCGAGCAGCATCATTCAGTACGCGGTGAGCTATGACGGTAACAAGGAAATCGACCTGCGCACGAACGAGGCCGATGCGATCGGCAGCGTGGCGAATTACTTGCGTCAGAACGGTTGGGAAAACGGCCGGCCGGTCGTGTGGAAGATCGGCTCGGACGCCGGCAGCTTGGGCGTCGCGCAAGCCGCCGCAGACGGTCAGCCCGAACCGCATTGGCCGCTCGAACAGCTGTTGCGCGCGGGGCTATTGCTCAATCAGCCGGACGTGAATATCGCTTCGGAAGCGGGAACGCCGGTGACGGTGGTCGACCTGCCGTCGCCGGGACGGGGCACCGAATATATGCTGGGCCTGAAAAACTTCTACGTGCTGACGCGCTATAACCGCAGCTTCTTCTATGCGCTCGCGGTCTATCAGTTGGGGCAGCGCATCAAGTCACAGAAGGAAGCGAGCGATGCTGCCAACGCCGTGAATAACGCCGCGCCGCCGGATGCCGCTTCCGAGTGAAGCGTGACGCGGACGGTGAGTCGTCTCGCGCGTCACCATGAAAAAAAGCGCCGGCCGGCGCTTTTTTATTGGCTCGCGTGAGTCCGCACGCAGCGCGTCCGTTCAAGCTGGAAACACGCCAGTGGACAGGTAACGATCGCCGCGATCGCAAACAATGAACACGATGGTCGCGTTCTCGACCTGACGCGCAATGCGCAGCGCGACCTCGCAGGCTCCGCCTGACGAGATGCCCGCGAAAATACCTTCGACGGATGCGAGACGGCGCGCCATTGCTTCGGCCGCGGCCTGGCTCACATTCTCCACGCGGTCCACGCGGCTGCGGTCGAAAATCTTCGGCATATACGCCTCCGGCCATTTGCGGATGCCGGGAATGCGCGAACCTTCCTCGGGTTGCGCGCCGATGATTTCGATTGTCTGGTTCTGCTGCTTGAGATAAGTGGACACACCCATGATCGTGCCCGTGGTGCCCATCGACGAGACAAAGTGTGTGATGCGCCCTTCCGTATCGCGCCAGATTTCCGGACCTGTGCCCTCGATATGCGAGGCCGGGTTGTCCGGATTGCCGAACTGATCGAGGATGATGCCCTTGCCGTCACGCTGCATCTGCTCGGCCAGATCGCGCGCGTACTCCATGCCGCCGGTCACGGGCGTCAAAATGATCTGCGCGCCGTAGGCGGCCATGCTCTGACGGCGTTCCACCGACAGGTCTTCGGGCATGACCAGAACCATCTTATAGCCGCGCACAGCAGCCGCCATGGCGAGCGCGATGCCGGTGTTGCCGCTCGTCGATTCGATCAGCGTATCGCCCGGCTTGATGCGGCCGCGCGCTTCCGCTTTCGTGATCATCGACAACGCCGGGCGATCTTTCACCGAGCCCGCAGGATTGTTGCCCTCGAGCTTGGCGAGGACGACGTTGTTGCGGTTGCGGATCTCGTCGTCGGTGAGCCGGACGAGTTGCACGAGCGGCGTATTGCCGATCGTGTCTTCAATCGTTTTGTAAGCCATGTGGGTTTGGTGCTGTCGATGCGCGGAGTGTCTAATCCACCGATTCTAAACCACCGTGCACACCGCTGCCGTGCGGCCCTTCTGCTCGCATGGATGCAGGCACTCGCCGTACAAAAAGCCCGCGGCCGAGTACCGCGGGAGCCAGTCATGCGAATGACAGCTTAAGGAGCGCTGTTCGCGGCTCCGACCATGAAGGGATCGCGATGGCGGATCATGCGCGCCGCGCGGCCGGCGCCGCGCGCATGAGCCGCATCAGACTACTTCTTCACTGCCACCGTGGCGCCGGCTTTCGGCGTATTGGCCGCAACGGCCGCGCCTCTGGTCTGTGAAGACGCCGCAACCTGCGGGCCAGCAGCCGCGCCAGCCGGACCGACAGCGAGACCCTCCGCCTGCAGGCGCTCGACGGTATGCCCGCCCATGCCCTTGACGCGCTTGCCGAGGTCGGCTGGGTCCTTGAACGGACCATGCGCCGCACGCTCGTCGAGAATGGCTTTCGCTTTGGCCGGACCGATGCCTTTGACGCCGCGCAGTGCGTCCTCGTTAGCCGTGTTGACGTCGACCGACGCATACGCGTGACCGAAAGCGGCGAGCATGGCCGCGGTAACCAGAATTTTTCGAAACATATGGAATCTCCCTCGTACAACCGGTTGGTGACATCATCAACCGGGAGATTCCAGTTTAAAGAGGTATCCGAATTAATTACACCTGGCCGGATAGCCAACGCACGTACCGGTCGACACCTTCCTGCACGCTAAGGAACGGCGCCTCGTAGCCCGCCGCGCGGAGCTTCGACAGGTCGGCTTGGGTGAAGCACTGATACTTGCCGCGCAGCGCATCGGGGAACGGAATGTATTCGATCAGCCCGCGCTGCACCTGGTCGGCGAGCGAGAGCGGCGGCTCGTCGTTCAGCGAGCGCAGCGTGTTGACGACCGTGCTCGCGATGTCGTTGAACGGCTGCGCGCGGCCGCTGCCAAGATTGAAGATGCCCGACTTGTCAGGATTGTCGAAGAAGAACAGGTTGACCTTCACCACATCTTCCACGGAGACGAAATCGCGCGTCTGTTGGCCGGCGGCATAGCCGTTGTATTCGCCGAACAGCTTGACCTTGCCCTCGGCGCGGAACTGGTTGAAATTGTGAAACGCCACCGACGCCATCCGTGCCTTGTGCGTTTCGCGCGGCCCGTAGACGTTGAAGTAGCGAAAGCCGGCGATCTGACTTTTCGCAGCAGGCAGCACGCGGCGGATCACCTGATCGAACAGGAACTTGGAATAGCCGTACACGTTGAGCGGCTGCTCGACTTCGCGCTCTTCGACGAAACGGCTCGAGCCGCCATAAGTCGCCGCCGAAGACGCATACAGGAACTGGATATTCTGCGCGAGGCAAGCATCCAGCACGTCGCGGCTGTAACGGAAGTTGTTGTCCATCATGTAGCGGCCGTCGGTTTCCATCGTGTCCGAACAGGCGCCCTCGTGGAAAATCGCCCGAACCTTGCCGAAGTCGCCGCGCCTGAAGCGCTCGACAAATTCCGTCTTGTCCAGGTAGTCGTCGATTTCACAGTCGACCAGATTCTTGAACTTGTCCGCGCGCGTCAGATTGTCGACGGCGATGATGCGTTGTTCGCCGCGCTCGTTGAGCGCTTTCACGAGATTGCGGCCGATAAAGCCGGCCGCGCCGGTGACGATGAGGGTCATGATGGTCCCGCGGTAAAGAGCCTTGGGTGGGATTGGAGTGAGCGCTCGAGCGCAACGCCAATCGACAGGTTCAGTGGACGCCCCGCCGATCCTCTTCGCGCGCCGCAGATGAGCTGGCGGCGAAGGACCGGGCGGGCC
>JAXDQB010000190.1:0-2735 GCA_034668065.1 Paraburkholderia sp. | reverse complement strand
CTGAGCGCCGCGTTTGAACGCTTCGTCCCCACACGCGGGAGCCCTCATCATGCTTTACCAGTATTACGAATTTCAGCGCGCGCTCTTGAGCCCTATGACCGCGTGGGCGCAAGCCGCGTCGAAATCGTTCGCCAATCCGGCGAGCCCGTTTTCCTACGTGCCCGGCGCGTCACGCTTCTCGGCAGGCTACGAGCTGCTTTACCGGCTCGGAAAGGACTACGAAAGACCGGAATTCGACATTCACCAGATCGTCAAGGACGGCCATAACATTCCGATCGTCGAACAGACTATCGTCGAAAAACCTTTCTGCCGGCTGCTGCGCTTCAAGCGCTTCGCCGACGACAGCGACGCCGTGGCGCAACTGAAAGACGAGCCGGTAGTGCTCGTTTGCGCGCCCCTTTCCGGCCACCATGCGACGCTGCTGCGCGACACAGTGCGCACGTTACTTCAGGATCACAAGGTCTACATTACCGACTGGATCGACGCACGCATGGTGCCGGTCGAGAACGGCCCGTTCCATCTCGACGACTACGTCGCCTACATTCAGGAATTCATTCGCCACATCGGCGCGAAGAATCTGCACGTCCTGTCGGTTTGCCAGCCAACCGTTCCGGTGCTCGCGGCGATCTCGCTCATGGCGAGCCGCGGTGAGGACACGCCGCGCACGATGACGATGATGGGCGGCCCGATCGACGCGCGCAATAGCCCAACCTCGGTCAACTCGCTAGCGATGCAGCACTCGTACGAGTGGTTCGAGAACAACGTCATTCACACCGTGCCGCCGAATTATCCCGGCGTCGGCCGGCATGTCTATCCGGGCTTTTTGCAGCATGCGGGCTTCGTCGCGATGAATCCGGAGCGGCATGCGGCCTCGCACTGGGACTTCTATCAGAGCCTGTTGCGCGGTGACGAGGAAGATGCTGAAGCGCATCGGCGCTTTTACGACGAGTACAACGCCGTGCTCGACATGGCCGCAGAGTATTACCTGGACACAATCCGCATCGTGTTCCAGGAGTTCCGGCTCGCCGAGGGAACGTGGGTGATCGACGGCGAGCGCGTGCGGCCCGAAGACATTAAGAACACCGCGCTCTTCACGATCGAAGGCGAACTGGACGATATTTCGGGCCGCGGCCAGACGCGCGCCGCCCATCACCTCTGCAAGGGCATCGCGGACGAGAACAAGCGCCACTTCACGGCGGAAAAGTGCGGCCATTACGGGATTTTCTCGGGACGCCGCTGGCGCACCATCATTTATCCGCAACTGCGCGATTTCATTCTGCAGCACAACGAGGAAACGAAGGCCGAGCCGGCGCCCGTCGAAGTGTGAGGGCAACGCCGCGCGCTGCCGGAAGCCAATCGGGCGCAGCGCCCCGCCCCTTCAGAGCGTCCGTAAAAAGCGTTGAAGGCGCGGCGCGGATGCCCGATGTCCGGGGGGCGCGGCGCGCCGATACCATTCGCGCTAGCGCCGCATCAGATAGGCCAGCAGCAGTTCCGTGTTCATGCGGACCATCTCGCTGCGCTCAGCGGGCGCACCGAAGTCGCGCCCGAGCGTTGCCTCAAGCGTGAAACGGTTCGACACTATGTAATACCCGAGCCCCGATAGCGCCACATAAAACTGCAGCGGGTCCACATTCGCGCGAAAGAGCCCAGCTCGCTGGCCGCGTTCGAGGATCGACGAAAGCGTCGCCACAATCGGTGAAATCACTTCGCGGATCCGGTTGGATTTCCGGAGATAGCGTGCTTCGTGCAGGTTTTCGTTATTGACGAGACGCAGCAAGTCGGGGTGATCGCGGTAGTAATCCCAGACGAAATGCGCGAGCCGCGTAACGGCCTCGACCGGCGCCAATCCGCTCAAATCAAGCGTCTTTTCGGCATCCGTGAGAGCGCCCAATGCATGCTCGAGCACGGCCGTGAAAAGCTGCTCTTTGCTGCCGAAGTAATAGTAGAGCATGCGCTCGTTAGTCTCGGCTCGGCGCGCGATTTGATCGACACGCGCCCCGAACAAGCCACCAGTGGCGAACTCCTCGGCCGCCGCCAGCAAGATGCGCCGCCGGGTGCCCTCTGGATCCCTTTTATTTTTCGGTTGATTCATGGTGGCCTTTTGCGTGGTGAGCCGCGTTGTCCTCGTCACGCGCGCCGGCCCTCCAAGAACGCTATGCCGGTGCGCGCGAAGGACGCGCCTTTATTTGCGGGAGACATCCCTTGCTTATTAAGCGGTCATGCGAAAAGCGCTTCGATTATGGCACATGCCTTGCGGATGGCAAGCCGGGAAATCGGCGATAATGCACACTTTGCCCGCGTCTTGCCTCAGCGTCTCGCCTTAGCGTCTCGCCTGTATTCCGCCCGTATTGTCGGCATGCCCGCATCCCTTCGCCAGCCGGTTGGCCCGGGCCGCACGGCAGGTCCGAATAAGCGCGCGCGGCCGACGGCGGCGAACGTTGCGGCCGCGCCCTGACGCCTCCGAACGTGACCGATAGAAAGACCCTCGCGGATCGCATCGAAGATCTGCTGCCCCAGACGCAATGCACGAAGTGCGGCTACGCCGGTTGCCGCCCGTACGCGGAAGCCATCGCGAGCGGCGAGGCTGGCTACAACCAGTGCCCGCCTGGCGGTGCCGAAGGCGTCGCCCGGCTTGCCTCGCTGCTCGGCAAGCCCGTGATTCCCATCAATCCCGCTAATGGCGTGGAACGACCGCGCCCGCTTGCCGTCATCGACGAATCGCTTTGCATCGGCTG
>JAXDQB010000189.1:0-5396 GCA_034668065.1 Paraburkholderia sp. | reverse complement strand
CATATCGAAGCCGAACGCCTACGCGAAGAAGATCGCCGCGAACCACTGATACGTTGCGAGCCGTCGAGACTGAACGCGTAGCCGAGCCGCAGCGTAAAGCAGGCCATTACCGCAGGCCACCACCTTTTCGACGTCATACATTCGAGACTTTCGGTCAAGCGCGGATAGGCGCGGATAAGCGAACCCGAGCAGCGCCGGCTCGCACACCGCCTTGAGCAGCGTCCCGGTGTGCTTGCCCAACGACCCGTTCCGATCCCGATGAGCGTCGCCCACAGCAGCACGGAGCCCGAGATAGAAAACTGCCGATAAGAGCAATTCGGATCATCAGAAAGCGACAATCCGCAGCCGACGCTGACGCGCGTTGACGCAGTGCAAACATCCGCCCTCAAGTTCCGGCCGGCCGCGCCGATATACAAACGATATGCGCTTTTTGGCCGACGCCTGGGCTGGCTCGTCACCGCCGTTCGGCGGCCGAAATGCGCCGCGGGAAATCCGACGCGCTTTCGCCGCCTGCGGCCGAAATGCGACGATGCGTCCCGCGCGCCGGTGCGCCGGCATCCGGGCGCACGGACGAACCATCAGGACATGCCATGGGTCAGATCACCCTCTTACTCCGCGACGAAACGATCGCCTCGCTGCAGAAGGACTTCGAAGCCTTTGTGCGCGTGTCGATCAAGCTCGACCCGCAATTTGCGACACCTTCGTTCGAAGACTTCCTTCGCGCGAAGCTGCTCGACAACATGGTGCCGCTCACCGAGCACGCCGTGCAGCGAATGTTGCAGGGCGGCCAGTACGCCTGGGCCAAGCGCACGCTCGACAAGGAATTCCCCGACGTCGTCGCGATCCTCGTGCGCCAAGCCGAGGAGCACGGCTTCATGTTCGCCGTGCGCTCGGAATGGACGCCTGAGGAGCTGACCAAAGCCAGCCGCAACTGGGCGATGGCGATCGTCAAAGAGGCAAACGGCGATGCATCGCTCGTCGATCCGCTCGCAGCCCAGATCAAGGCCTCCGCGCGCGACATCCAGTCGCTCGAAGAAAAGATGCAGACGCCCGCCTGGCGTCTTGCCGAATCGTTGCGCCAGCGCGTCTACGAAGCCAAGCTCGCGTGCGAAACGAGCGTGGGCAGCACCGCGCGCGAAAAGCTGGGCGAGTTGCGCGGGCTGCTCAAGCTCGGGCTTTCGCACGGCTCGTTCCAGAAGCAGGAAGCCCAACAAATCATGGAGTTCCTGCGGCTGCTCAAGCCCGAGATTTTCGTCGAGGAGCCCCATGACGTCTTCTCGCGCATGGCCGCCTGGCTGCGCAACTTCTTCATGCAGCCGCCGCCGCGGCAGCCCCGGCCCGAAGAGCGCAGCCAGCGCTGAGGCATCGGCCTTCTCGCCACGACCGATGGCGCCCCCGCTCGAACGGCGCCGGGATATCGGCGTGTGCATTGGCCAGGCTTGTCAATCTCGCCGCCCGAGCTGACGCCAGCGGGCGCGATGCGAGCCGCGCCGCATCGCCTCTGTCCTCGCGCGAAGAGCCAATCGGACTACTCCTATTCCCCGAAAGCCCTGCTTGGCATATGATGCGAGCCCTTCCTCCCCCGCACGGCACGCGAATATCCTTATGGCCAACCTCGATTTCACGCTGACGGGCGAGCACGTCGAATTGCACAATTTGCTGAAAGTAATGGGCCTTGCCGACAGCGGAGGCGCGGCGAAGGCGCTTGTGGCAACGGGCGCCGTCACCGTCGACGGCCGCGTGGAGCTGCGCAAAACCTGCAAAATCCGCGCGGGCCAGGTCGTCATGCTCGACGACACACGGATTGCCGTGCACGAAGCTGTCTGAACAGCCTTCCCCATCGCTCCTCCGGCTGACTCCCTTTCTAAAGCACCGGCCAGGCCTCCGAGGCACCCGCGCTGACCGCGCCTGAATCGCAAATAGAGGAAATTGCTCGTCGACAGTATGGCCGACAGGCAATAATCTCTCTTTCTTTCAAATTCACGACAGCCACGGCGCGGCGGCACCTGCGCAGTTCCGGAGGCTTCGATTTCGCACGCGAGCCATGTCGCAGACCGGTCTCCCCCATGCGGCCATCGTGCCGCCCACGCTCACGCGCCATGCGGCCGAAATGGCTCGGCTCGCCGCGCCTCTGGCGATCGCTCAACTATCGCAGATGGCGATGGGTGTAACCGATACGATAATGCTCGGCTCGCTCGGGCCCGGGGCGCTTGCCGCGGGCGGGCTCGGCGCAGGCTTCTTTTTCGTCGTCGTGACGCTGCTGCAGGGCGTGCTGAGCTCGGTTAGCGTCTCCGTCGCCAATGCGCGCGGCGCGCACGCCGACCACCGCGTGCCGCACATCTACTGGACCGGCCTTCTGCTTTCGGCGCTCCTCGCTGTGCCTGCGTTCGTCCTGCTTTCGCTCGCACAGCCGATCCTCCTCGCCTTCGGCGAACCCGCCACGCTCGCGCGCGACGTCGGCGCCTACACTGGCGTACTGCGCTGGGCGTCGCTCGGCAGTCTGATCGGCGTCGGGATGATGCGCGCCTTCCTGCCCGCCATCGGCGCGGCAAAACGGCTTCTGTGAATCTCCCTTGCCAGCATCGGCGTGAACGCCGTGCTCAACTACGGGCTCATTCACGGTGCATACGGCCTCCCGCGCCTGGGTCTGCTCGGCTCGGCCACCGCGACGACGGCAACCGTCTGGCTCTCCGCAATTACTCTTGTCATCCTGCTGCATGGCCGTGAGCGCTATCGGCATTTCGTCGCGGCGGCGCGGCCGAACGTGCCGCTCATGGGCGAACTCTTCAGCATCGGTTGGCCGGTGGCGATCACCTACGGCGTCGAGTCGACGCTTTTTCTCGCCACGGGCCTCATGATCGGCGTGCTTGGCGACAAGCAACTTGCGGCGCATCAGATCGCGCTGAACGTCGCGTCCGTTTCGTTCATGGTGCCGCTTGGGATCGGGCAAGCCGCGAACGTGCGCGTCAGCTACTGGCTCGGCGCCGGACAACCGCTCGCGGCGCGCCACGCCGGTTTCGTCGCGATCGGGCTCGGCATCGCCTTCATGTCGCTTTCGGGGCTCGTTCTCGTCGTTGCGCCGCACGCGATTGTCGGGCTATATCTGCGCCTTGACGATCCCGGCAACGCGCATACCATCGCGATCGCCGCCTCGCTGCTCGGCGTCGCGGCCGTCTTTCAGATTGTCGACGGCGTTCAGGCGATCGGCTCCGGCTGCCTGCGCGGCTTGAAAGACACGCGCATTCCGATGCTCGCGGCCGCACTCGGCTATTGGGGCGTTGGCTTTCCGACCGGGTACTTCCTGGCCTTTCACGCGGGCCTTGGGGCGCGCGGGCTTTGGTGGGGGCTCGCGGCCGGGCTTGCGAGCGTCGCACTGCTCATGACGCTGCGCTTCGAGCGCATGACGCGTCGGGTACTGCGCTAAGACCGTCCGCCCTCTCGCCGCCCTAGCAGGCCCTCTTTTTGCTGTTCTGTCACCGTCCATGTCGATCGAGTCGGCGTAGTCGCCTCGCCGACTGTGCCGGAGCCTTACTGCCAAAATCGCAGAACCTTCGGCGGACCCCTACAATGTATTTTCGGGCCAGAGCAAGCCGCTCACCGCGGCGGGCACTCACGACTCTCAAGAGGAAAGGCCCGGACGTGTTCCAGTTCAGGTGGCCAAGCGCCGCCGCGCGCCCTCGGGCGCCTGTCGCTTCTACAAGGGTGCAATCGCACGCATCAGGCGTCACGTCGGCCGAACGCCGGAACCCGCTCGGCGACCCATACGCCCCACGTTGCACGACCCGCACTCCCCGTTCGGCGCTGGTGATACTGGCGATGCTTGTCTCCGCCTGCACCACCTTGCCGCCCGCGACGTCGCTCAATCGCCCCGTCACCCATGCACTCGCCGCCCCCGAAACCACGCCGCTCGGCACCTCGCTCGCGCCCCTGAGCTCGGCACACCCCGGACAATCGGGCTTTCTCCTGCTGAACAGCGGCACCGACGCCTTGCAGATGCGCATCGCGCTGGCGCGCGCGGCGACCAAAACCCTCGATCTGCAGTACTACATCGCATCGGAAGATACGACAGGCAGGCTGCTGCTCGCCGCCGCCCTTTATGCGGCCGACCGCGGCGTGCGGGTGCGCATGCTCGTCGACGATCTCAATCTCGACGACAACAAGCACGTCATGGCGGCACTCGCGACTCATCCTTCGATCGAGGTGCGCGTCTTCAATCCGTTCGGCAGCACTCAGAGAAGCGTCTTCGCTCGCACAGAGAATGCCTTCACGCGCATCGATCGCTTCACGCGCCGCATGCACAACAAAGCGATGATCGCGGACGGCGCAGTAGCAGTCGTCGGCGGCCGCAATCTCGGCGACGAGTACTTCAGCGCGAGTCCGACGCTGCGGTTTCGCGATCTCGACGTACTCGCTGCCGGCCCGATCGTGCGCGACGTGTCGGCGAGCTTCGATACGTTCTGGAACAGCGCGCTCGCCTATCCCCTCAACGCGCTGAACAAGCATCACTATGCCGAGCGCAGCCTGAAGGCCACGCGCGAAGCGCTGCGCGCCCACTGGCGTGCGCAAGCGCAGGCGGTCGGCGCGAAACCGCTCCACGATGCGCCGCTTGCCACGCAGATCGCGCAGGGGCAGCTCGCTCTCGTCTGGGCGCCGGCGCAATTTCTCGTCGACTCGCCACGCAAGGTGACGGCGCCCGACGGCGCCTATGTGAGCCCGCCGATGCACCGGCTCGCCGAGCTCCTGCGCGACGCGCAGCACGAGGTCCTGATCCTGTCGCCCTACTTCGTGCCACACGCCGGCGGCCAGCAGCTGCTCGGCGAGCTGACGCAGCGCGGCGTGCGCGTGGCCGTCGTGACGAACTCGATGGCATCGACCGACACCCTCGCCGTACAGGCCGGATACAGCCCTTACCGAATTCCCCTGCTGAAAGAGGGCGTCGAACTTTACGAATTCCAGCCGTTGCAGCGGGAACGCTCGCGTTTTTTCGCAGGTTCGAGCTCCCGCTCGAGCCTGCATGCGAAGGCCTACGTGATCGATCGGCGCATACTCGTGATCGGCTCGCTGAACCTCGATCCGCGCTCGGCCAACTTGAACACCGAGCTTGCTCTATTCATCGAGAGTCCGACGCTGGCAAACGCCACCGCATCGCTGATCGAGCGGACGATGTCGCCCGACTCGAGCTACCACGTCACGCTCGCACCACCCGAAGGCGATGCGCGTCTGAGCGCGCCAGGCAGCCCAAGCTCCGGTCTCATCTGGACAGGCGATGAACAAGTCGGCTCCCACACTTACCCGCGCACATGGTCGTACGATCCCGAAGCCGGCCTCGTACGCAATCTGCTCACGGGTCTATTCTTGTTGTTGCCAATCGACTCGCAGCTCTGAGCGCTCGCGTT
>JAXDQB010000188.1:0-3872 GCA_034668065.1 Paraburkholderia sp. | reverse complement strand
GTCATACCCTCCGGGTGAGTGGCGGCGCGTTCCTTCAGCGCGCTCACCAACTCGCCGTCGAGCTTTGCCGCAAACGGCACGAGGCCTTTTGCCTGATCCAGCTTGCGCTGCTCGCGCCGGTCCAGCGGTGCTTCGGTTGAGCCTTTGCCGAAGCGCTCGGATTGCGTCCCTTTCAGCGCGTGGGTCAGTTTGAGCGCCTTATTCTTTTCGAGGTCGGTTTTCTTCATTGGCATGCGACAGTGTCCTGCAATTTTCTGCGGTTGGAATCGGTGACGCCGTATTGGCGAGTTCGCTACGAAATCTGGCTATCAGGCAGGCCCCACCACCGCCTATCCCCGGCGATTTCCCAGGGCCGCCGCGATCGATTCGCGTGTTGCGCGCACGGCAGCACGCACCTGATCCGGCGCGGTGCCGCCCGGATGATTGCGGCTTGCCACCGAGCCTTCGAGCGTCAGATATTCGAAGACATCGTCGCCGATCAAATGTGCGACGTTGGGTAGCTCGCGCCGCATTTCTTCGAGCGTGAGATCAGCGAGATCGCACTGCCTGTCGACACAGATGCGCACCGCGTGCGCGACGGCCTCGTGTGCGTCGCGAAACGCCAGGCCGCGCTTGACGAGGTAGTCGGCAAGGTCAGTTGCCGTCGAGAAGCCTTGCAGCGCCGCCGCGCGCATCGCTTCGGGCTTCACGGTGATACCCGCGACCATCTCGGCAAAGATCCTGAGCGTGTCCGCAACCGTATCGACGGTATCGAAAAGCGGCTCCTTGTCTTCCTGGTTGTCCTTGTTGTAGGCGAGCGGCTGCCCCTTCATCAGCGTGAGCAGCGCCATCAAGTGGCCGTTCACGCGCCCGGTCTTGCCGCGCGCGAGCTCGGGTACATCAGGATTCTTCTTCTGCGGCATGATCGACGAGCCGGTGCAAAAGCGGTCTGCCAGATCGATGAAGCCGACGCGCGGGCTCATCCAGAGCACAAGCTCCTCCGAGAAACGTGAGACGTGCGTCATGACGAGCGCGGCCGCCGCCGTGAATTCGATGGCGAAATCGCGATCGGACACGGCGTCGAGCGAATTCGCACAGATGCCGTCAAAGCCGAGCGTGCGCGCAACGGCGTCCCGGTCGATCGGGTAGCTCGTGCCCGCGAGTGCGGCGGCGCCAAGCGGCAGACGGTTCATGCGCGCGCGACAATCGCACATGCGCTCGGCGTCGCGCCCGAACATCTCCACGTAGGCGAGCAGGTGATGGCCGAACGTCACGGGCTGCGCGACTTGCAAATGCGTGAAGCCGGGCATGATCGTTTCGGCATGCTGTTCGGCCAGCTCGACAAGCGCCAGGCGCAGATCGCCGAGCAGACCGCCAATGCGGTCGATCTCGCCGCGCAGCCACAAGCGGATATCGGTGGCTACTTGGTCGTTGCGCGAGCGCCCCGTGTGCAGGCGCTTGCCTGCGTCGCCAACAAGCGCCGTCAGCCGCGCTTCGATGTTCAGGTGGACGTCTTCGAGATCAAGCTGCCAGACGAATTCGCCACGCTCGATTTCCCCCTTGATCTGCGCCATGCCGCGCTCGATCGCCGCCAGATCGTCGGCGCTGATGATGCGTTGCTTAGCGAGCATTTTAGCGTGCGCGAGCGAGCCTTCAATGTCGACGAGCGCCATACGCTTGTCGAAGAAGACCGACGACGTATAGCGCTTGACGAGCTCCGACATCGGCTCGGAGAAGCGAGCCGACCAGGCTTCGCCTTTTTTGTGCAGTTGGGACGTCATGGTGATGGGCAGTGATGAGGTGGGTCGGTGCGGTGTCTCGGCGCGTTGCCGGCTGTGGGCGTTGCGCGCAGTGCGGGCCGAAAGCGGTCGATTTTATCACCGTAGTCGCACACCCGAGCCGGGTGCGCAGGGGGGCTACACAAGGAGGTACAAAGCGGGCTCAAAGCGGGCCGGAAGCCGTCAGGCGGTTGATTTCAGCCTGCCGGCGCAGACGATGGGGCCGCTCGGGCCGTTCGAGCTGGTCGAGCCTCCCGGCGGTTCGACCGATACGGCAAGCTTCACGAATGCGTTCACCCCGTGTACTTTCATGTGAACGATCTCGCCCGGCGGCAACATGCCGAGCGAGACGGGCTGGCCATTCTCCGGGATGCCCCAGAGCTGCTCCGATTTGCCGGCCGGGGGGGCGTCGCCGCCCATCATCCGGTGTGCGCTCATCATCGCGCTTTGGTCGTCCCACATGACGAAGACCATCGTCTTGTTCGTCTTGACGTCGGAGAGCGCGGCAATGTAGGACACGCGTTCGATCGCGGGTTCGGCGGTGGCAGCCGCGCTTTCGTCGGTCGAGGCAATGCTGGATGCGGCGGGCTGAGTAGGCGATGCGACCGGCGAGAACGGTCGCAGCGTAAGCGCAAGCGCTATCGTGGCGGCGACGGCGGCACCCGTTGCGCCGATCGACCAGATCCGCCAGAAACCCAGGCTCTCGAACCAGCGCGACACCTTGCGCCGCGCAGGCGTCGCGGCGTAGTCGACGCGCATGGAGGTGTGGTGACGTCCCGGTGCGTGCGCCGCGCCAGCCGGCGAGAGGCCGAGCCGGCGCTCGAGCGCTTCCCACGCAGTGGCCGGAGGTGCGACGGGCGGACCGAGCTCCACGAGCGCGCCCATACGCGTCTGCCAGGCGTGGATGGCCGCGCGCACAGTGGGGTCGTCGTCAGCGAGCTGCTCCAAGCGGCGCCGCGCGCCGCCGCGCAACACGCCGAGCGCATATTCGGCGGCCAGCAGGTCGATCAAGTCGGGATACCGGTGCAAATCCATGTCACTGGCCTCCCATGCAGAGCTTCAGTTTTTCAAGCCCTCTGCGCACCCATGACTTCACGGTGCCGAGCGGCACACTCAGGGTCTGCGCGATCTCCCCGTGACTTTGGTCGCGCAAGTAAGCGAGTGCGACGGCCTGCCGCTGATTTGCATCGAGCCGCTTCATGCAAACCGCGAGCTGTCGTGCCGCTTCGCTGAGCAGGGCGGAGTCGGCGGGATCGCGCTCGTCGCCGGGCAGCAATTCCTCAAAGGACTCGCTCCAGTCGGCAAGTGCGATCGTCGCGCTGCTAGGCAAGCCGGCGCCTTCCGTGCGCTCCGTGCTTTCCGCTCGTTCCGTCTTTTGCCGCCGAAGAAAATCGAGTGCGCGGTTTCTGACGATCGCCGTCATCCACGTCAGCGGCGCGGCGCGGTTTACCCGATAGTCCCCGGCATAGCGCCAGATATTGATGAATGCATCCTGCAACGCTTCCTCCGCCCATTCGCGCTTGACCAATATACGCAGTGCGACGCCGAACAGTTTCGCCGCCGTCAGCTCGTAAAGTGCGCGCAGCGCTGCCGCGTCTTCGCGGGCGACGCGCTCGAGCAGCGCCACCAACTCAGGCTGCGTCGGTTCGGAGGGCAACAAGGTCATGGCGCGGCGTAACGAGGAGGGGGCGACATGAAAAAGGTGGCCGGTAAAAAATCGTCTAAGCGTGTTGGCCGCTATCTTAACCGTGCTCGGTCGGCTCGGATGGTCCGCTCAACCACGCAGAAGCACGACCAGCAGCAGGTCCTCGCGGTGGGCGGGCTTGAATGTGATCTGCTCGTAGACGATGCGCCCGTGGCGCGGATGATCGAATTCGCGTGAGCCGCCTTCGCGAACCCCTACATCCTGAGAGGCCCAGAACCGCGCAAAGGGCTCGCTTTCTCCGGCCAGGGCGTCAATCAGCGCACGCATCGGCGCGTCGTTGAGATGCCGGATCGAATCGGCGCGGAATTCGGCGACGAGCCGCCTTGCACGCGCCTCCCAGTCGACGATCAGTGCGCGCGCGAGGGGCTCGAGAAACGTGAAGCGAAGCAGATTGCGCTCGGGCGCCGCTT
>JAXDQB010000187.1:0-4692 GCA_034668065.1 Paraburkholderia sp. | reverse complement strand
CCTGCCTCCCCGCCTCCTTGCCGGCCTCGCTGCGTTCCGCGAGGCCGTATCGCTTGATCTTCTCGTAGAGCGTCGCCTTGCCGATCTGCAATCGATCAGCCGCAGCGGCCACCGCACCGCCCGCCTGCTCGAGTGCCTCAACAATCGCCTCGCGCTCAATCTGCTCGACACGCTCCCTGAGCGAAAACGGCGCTGCCGCCCCAGCCCCAGCCCCACTGCGGATCGCATCCGCAGAATCGACGATGCCGAGCACGAACCGTTCGGCGGCGTTGCGCAGCTCGCGCACGTTGCCGGGCCAGTCGCGCTCCATGAGGCGCAGGCGCTGGCGCTCCGTGAGCACGGGCGCCGGTCGTTCGTAGCGCACCGCGGCGTCGAGCACGAAGTGCTCGAAAAGCGGCAGGATGTCCTCGCGCCGCTCCTCGAGCGGTGGCAAGCCAATCGTCACCACGTTGAGGCGATATAGCAGATCACGCCGGAAGGTACCGGCGGCAACATGCTCGGCCATGTCGCCCTTCGCCGCGGCAATCACGCGGCAGTCCACCTGAATCAGCTGATTGGAGCCCAGCCGCTCGAGCACGCCGTCTTGCAGCACGCGCAGCAGTTTCACTTGCAGCGCGAGCGGCATGCTTTCAACTTCGTCGAGAAAAAGCGTGCCGCCCGACGCATACTCGATCTTGCCGATGCGGCGTTTGGCTGCGCCCGTGAATGCGCCGGGTTCATAGCCGAACATCTCCGATTCGAACATCGGCTCGGGAAGCGCCCCGCAATTGACGGCGACGAACGGTTTCGCGCGACGCGGCGAAAGTTCGTGCAGGCTGCGTGCGATCAGCTCCTTGCCGGCGCCGGTATCACCGTTGATGAGCACCGGCGCGTCGGTGGGCGCGACTTTGGCGATGAGCCTTCGCACCTGCTCGATGGCCGGGCTCAAGCCGATCATGCGGGGCACGATCGCATCGCGTTCGGCCAGCTCGCGCCGTAGCGCGACGTTTTCGAGTATGAGGCGCCGCCGCTCGAGTGCGCGGCGCACCGTTTCAATCAGGCGCTCGGAAGCAAACGGCTTTTCGACGAAGTCGTAGGCTCCGTCGCGCATGGCTTGCACCGCCATCGAAATATCGCCGTGGCCCGTCACTAGTATCACGGGCACCTCAGGCGCATGCTCGCGGCAATGCTCGAGCAGATCGAGCCCGCTTGCACCGGGAAGCCGGATATCGCTGACGATAGCGCCGGGCAGCATGCCCGGTTCATCCAACGCCGGCCGCGCCGCTTCGACGCACGGGTAACCCACCACGTTGAAACCCGCGAGCTGCAGGCTCTGGACGCTCGCGCGCCGCACCAGCTCGTCGTCTTCTATGAAGATCACTTGAAGGTTGTCGGTCATCGTTATTGGGTCTTTCATGGCCACGCTCGCTCTCGTGCAATTGGGACGAATCGAAGGAAGAGGCGCCGCGGGGCCTAGCGCGACGACGCTTCGGATTGCGCGGGCGTGGCAACGACGCGCCGCAACGTCAGCACGAAGGCCGCGCCACCTTCGGGCAGATCGCGGGCGGCGAGGGATCCGCCGCAATCGCGCGCAATCGACGAGGCAATCGCAAGGCCGAGGCCCAGGCCCTGCCCCATGCTTTTGGTCGTGAAGAACGGTTCGAAAAGCCGCGGAAGGACATCGGCCGGAATGCCCGGCCCGTTGTCTCGCACGGTGATTGAAAACGTCGCGGGCGAGGCGTCGATGTCGATCGCGATGCGCGGGTCGACAACCGCTCCGAGCGCGTCGAGCGCGTTGCCGATCAGATTGATGAGCGCCTGCTCGAGGCGCAGGTCGTCGCAATAGGCGACGAGCCCGGGATGTTCGGCGCTCAAATCGAGCGGTGCACTGGCCGCATCGTGCGCACCGTCGACCATGCGAATAGTGACGTCGAGCGCCACTGCCTGCAGCCGCTTTTGCAGCACGTTGAGCGCGTTGCGGACCGCGCGCGCCACCGGCGCTTTCGCCGTGCGCGGCTGCGCCCGTCCGACAAAAAGCTTCAGCTGGTTCGTAATTTTGCCCATGCGTTCGGTGAGCGCCGAAATGGCTTCCAGGTTTTCGCGCGCCGCAGCCTGGTTGCCGCGCTCCAGCAACACACGCGTATTGTCCGAAAAAGCGCGCAGCGCGGCGAGTGGCTGATTGAGCTCGTGCGTGATGCCGGCTGCCATCTGGCCGAGCGCGGCGAGTTTGCTTGTCTGCACAAGTTCGTCATGCGCCGCGCGCAATTCGTTTTCTGCGCGCGTACGCTCGCAAACTTCCGTCTGCAACCGCGCGTTGGCCGCCGAGAGATCGGCGGTCCGCTCGGCCACGCGCTCGTTCAGCTCGGCATAGGCGGCCTGCAACAGGGCGCGGCCCCGCATCATTTCGCGCAGCCGCGCGCGCCGCGTGCGCCAGTAAGACGCCAGCAAGCACAACGAAACAAAGCCGAAGCCCACAGCCGCCGTCGCGTTGCGGGCAGCGACAAGCACGGGCTCGATCAAAGACAGCGTGATCAACTGCCAATCCGGTGTGCCGAGCGGTCGCCGCGTCAACAGATATTGCGGCCCGAACCTCTCGTCGCCGATCTGCACGATCTGCACGGTCCGCGCAATTCGCTCGATCCGCCCATCGCCGAGGCGTTGCGCGGCTGGCGCGATCGTCACGGTTTGAATAGGCAAGGCAACCACCGGCTGGCGTGCATATTGGCGAGATCTGTCGATGGCGGCGCTCACCGAGGCCGGCAGCGGCGCGAGGGCATGATATTTCCAGGCCGGCACCGACGACAGGAAAATGACGCCGTTATTGTCGGCGACGAGCAGCGGCTCGCTCGGGTCGGCCCCAGGAAACCACTCGAGATTGAGCTTGACGACGGCCACGCCGACGATTCGCCCATTGCGATAGACGGGCTCGGAGATGAAGTAACCGGGCACGCGCGAAACGGTGCCGATGCCGAAGAAGCGGCCGACATCTCCTTTCATCGCGTCAACGAAATAGGGGCGGAACTGATAGTTGACCCCGACGAAACTATCGCCCTGGTCCCCGTTGCTCGCCGCGACGCAAAGGCCGTCGGCCCTGATCACGTATGTGACGTTCGCCTGCGCGTGGCGGTTGACGTCCTGCAGATAGCGATTCGCGACGGTGAGGTTATCGGGGCTCGGGCGCCTGATCGCGTCTTCGACAAGCGGATGGCTTGCGAGCAGATACGCCAGCGATTCGTAGCGGTTAAGCGTGTCCTTGAGCGCGCCTGCCGTGCGATCGGCTCGCACGGCCGCTTGTTGCTGGAGCGCTTCGATGCCGCGTTCCCAGGCGATGCGCCAGGTCAGCACGCACACCGCGGCAAGCGCCACGGCAAGCGAAAGGACGACGAGGAAACGGCGCGTCACGGTGGCAAATTCCGGGCGATGGCAGGCCGCTATTGTGGCATAGCCAGGCCATGCCACCGAGGCGGGGCCAATGCCGTTGCTTAAGCCGACGATGGGCCAATGCCGACGTCGGCGGTGCTTGATGGCGCGTCCTTCTCACCGGATCTGCCGGGACGAAGGCCCGGGCAGTTGTCAAACGCCGGCCGTTTCTGCGTCGGCGACTTCGGCGTCACCACGCAAGACACGCGCGAGCTTGGCACGATCCAGCTCTTTCTCCCATGCCGAGACGACGACCGCGGCCACGCCGTTGCCGACGATGTTGGTGAGCGCGCGGCACTCGCTCATGAAGCGGTCAATGCCGAGAATGAGGACCATGCCCGCGAGGGGAATTGTCGGTACGACGGCGAGCGTGGCGGCAAGCGTGATGAACCCTGCGCCGGTCACGCCGCTTGCCCCCTTCGAGGTCAGCATCGCGACGGCGATCAGCGTCAGCTGCTGCGTAAGCGAGAGATCGGTATTCGTGGCTTGCGCGATAAAGAGCACGGCCATCGTCATGTAGATGTTCGTGCCGTCGAGGTTGAACGAATAGCCCGTCGGCACGACGAGGCCGACGACAGAGCGCGAACAGCCGAGCTTTTCGAGCTTTTCCATCAGCTGTGGCAGTGCGGCTTCGGACGAGCTCGTGCCGAGCACGATCAGCATCTCCTCTTTGATATAGCCGATGAAGCGCACGATGCTGAAGCCGACCATGCGCGCGATGGTGCCAAGGACGACGAGCACGAACACGACGGAGGTGAGATAAAACGTGCCGATCAGCTTCATGAGCGGCAGCAGCGAGCCGATGCCGTACTTGCCGATCGTGAAGGCCATCGCGCCGAACGCGCCGATAGGCGCGAGTTTCGTGACGATGCGCACGATGCCGAAGAGCACCTGCGAGAGGCTTTCAATGAAGACCGTAACGGGCTTGCCGCGCTCGCCGATCGTGGCGAGCACGCTGCCGAACAGCAACGCGACGAGCAGGATCTGGAGAATTTCGCCCTGCGCGAAGGCGTCGACGAGCGTCTTCGGAATGATGTGCATGAAGAAATCGACGGTGCTCTGACCGTGCGCTTTTTGCGCGTACGAGGCGACGGCCTTGCCGTCGAGCGTTGCCACGTCGACGTTGAAGCCGGCGCCCGGCTTGAGCAGGTGCGTGGCGATGAGGCCGAGCACGAGCGCGAAGGTCGAGACGATTTCGAAATAAAGCAGCGCCTTGCCGCCGACTCGCCCCACCTTCTTCATGTCCTCCATGCCGGCAATGCCGGTGACGACCGTGCAGAAGATGATCGGCCC
>JAXDQB010000186.1:0-6545 GCA_034668065.1 Paraburkholderia sp. | reverse complement strand
GATACACCGTCCCGGTGACTGATGCCCGGCGCAAACGACACCGATGAGTTTCGAGCCCGTGCCGCCGAAGAGTTGCTAAGACATCCGAGGGAGCGACTCAAGGAAAAACCTATTGTTTCTTACAGGCCCTACCTTGCCCGCCTCCAGTTATGCTTTCTCCGTGTGGTTTTTCACCGGATGTACGGGTTATGGAAAAGCCCGCTGTCGATAATTCTTGCCAAAGAAGGAGACGCTTACATGTCTGATCCTACCAGCTTCAAAGCGTGCAACGGTTTATATTGGCGAGTCGACCCGAATACTATGCAGGTATCGGCCAATGGCACCTCGACTGGTGATGTTTATTGCCAATTTACCTTTGATAATTCGAATTCTTCCATTTTTTCGGTAGGCGCAAAATGTTACGTAGGACCTGGAAGTGGGGGGGAGTCTGAATATTTGTATGCTACCTACGAGAGTGCATATTCGATAGGTTATCCAAAGGGGTCGATTGATAACGCCTTAAATTGGATCATGATTCAATTTCAGACACCCCAGTCAACTTGGATCGTATGCGATGAGAATTCAATCCAAATTGAAGAGGCTGTGAATTATGATGAGCGAACGCAATTTGAATGCGACCCGCCATTCCCATCGTCATAGATATCTGAGATTCGCCGCACGCGCACTTGGTAAGAGTGCTGGTGATTTCTATCGGGACTAGCGGCCTGCGGGAACAGCGAAGAAGTGGTCGGTAGTCATCGCATTTGCACAGAGCGACTCGCTACCCGCGGCATAATTTAATTAACCCAAGCCCTCAAAGCGGAGCAGGCTGCCTCTTTCGGGCGAGGCAACCACGGCTCGGGCGATGGATCAGGCGATCGCGGCGAAGCGTTGCTCCAGATAGGCGATGATCGCGTTGGATTCATATAACCAGCGCGACTGGCCCTCTTCCTGAATATGCAGGCAGGGCACTTTGACCTTGCCGCCGCCCGCAAGCAAACGATCCCTTGCTACGGGATCGTTCTTGGCGTCGTGCAGTGTTATCGGCACATTCAGACGGTGCAGGGCGCGTCGCGTCTTGACGCAAAAAGGGCAGGCATGGAATTGATATAGCGACAGCAGCGCGGCTTCTTTTTCCACCGTTCTTTGACCTTGCGCCGAACGGCGTTGCGAGCGCGGCCGAGTGACGGCGTCGCCGAGCAAAATCAACTGGCCGAGACCGACACGCAGGGCTTTCATCAACATGGAGACAACCTTATAGGGCGGATGGAAGCGGGCAAGTTTACTCCTTCCCGCATCCAGGCGCTCCCGGCTAAAGCCATGTCGGTCGCGATCGGCACGATCGCTCCGAGCCGTCGCCTCCCAAAGGGGAGGCTTATTTGGCAACTGTCGCGTCGCTGTCCACCGCGGTTGCGACCACACGAGGGCCATCCTTGATAAAGGGTATCGTGACGATACCGATCACGCCCAGAACGGCCACGTAGACAACCGGCGCATGGGGATTCCATTTCATCAAGAGCGCAACGGCGATCGGTGTGAGACCGCCGAATACCGCGTAGGACAAGTTATACGAGAACGAAATTCCGGAAAATCGAACGGCTGCGGGAAACATGCTGACCATGACAAGCGGCACGACGGCAACGCCCCCCACCGTCAGACCAGTTAGCGCATAAAGCGATATCAATAACGCTAAATGCGAGCCCATCGCGTGAAAGGTGGCGTAGTAGCAAACCGCAAGTGCGATCTGGCTGATGAAGATGGCTTTGCGCGCACCGAAGCGTCCGGCAAACCATCCAGCCAATATGCACCCAATCGAAAGGGACAAGGTTGCCGCACAGTTCGCGAGGAGCGTGGTCTCCGCGGAGAGATGCGTTTGCATTTGCAGCAGTTGCGGCGTCATCAGAATGACAACCACGATGTCCGCCGAGAGCATCCATGTCAGCACGACGGACACCACGACGGCGGCGCGGTGGTCCCGCAAAACGGCTTTAAGCGGAATTTCCGCTGCCAATGACCGCGTCAATTTGAGCTCTGCAAAGACGGGTGTCTCCTGGAGCCAACGCCGCAGATACACCGACAGGATTCCGAACGCGCCCCCGATGAGGAACGGAATGCGCCACGCAAACTCAGTGACTTCGTTGGGGCTATAGCGGCTGTGTATCGCTGCGGAAATCAGCGAGCCCAGCAGAATTCCTCCCGTGAGCCCGGCGGTAAGGATTCCGCAAGCATAACCGACGTGTCGGCGCGGCACGTGCTCGGAGACGAATACCCAGGCACCAGGCACTTCGCCACCCACTGCTGCGCCTTGAAGAATGCGCAAGACCAACAGCAATACCGGCGCGCTCACTCCCCAATCGGCGTAGGTTGGCGCGAGCCCCATCAGCAACGTCGGCACCGCCATCATAAGGACGCTGAGCATGAACATGCGCTTGCGCCCGGAGAGGTCGCCAAAGTGGGCGAGCACGATGCCCCCGAGGGGACGAGCCAAATACCCTGCTGCAAAGATGCCGAACGTCTGCAATTGACGTAGCCAGTCAGGAACCCCGGGCGGAAAGAAGAGATGCCCGATGACGGGCGCAAAGAAGACGAAGATGATGAAATCGTAGAATTCGAGTGCGCCGCCCAGTGCAGCGAGTGACAGCGTCTTATAGTCCTCGAATTTGAGGGAGCGATGCGGCTCCGCCGGCAAAGCTTTATTGCTTAAGTTTATGGTGTTCATCAATCGAAGGATTCATTGCGAAGGAGCCCCACGCCAGCGGCAAGGCCCACGCCGACCTTGGAAAATACCAGACAGTTCGGAGCCGAACAAGCTCTGCTCCGCAGGCAGTTGCACCAGCCTGCGGCGACAGCATAGAGAAGATCGGGGCGCCGATCGACGACGCAACACCTGACTTTTTTGGAAGCAAAACCATTGGATCGGCGGCGACACGCACCGCATGAGTGCGTGGCTGACCGACCAGCTATGGGTGCCAGTACAGCAGATGCAGACTGGATGAGCGAAGAGGTCCGCTACATCGATTCGCTACGCAATCGCTGACGCGCCGGGCGCGCCCTTGGGCCGCGATAAGTCAGCGACGTGTGAAGCCGTTTCGGGGCGGCCGCGCGGGTGCGCGCTCGTCCTTGTGCCGGAAGTTAATACGGCCTTTGGTCAGGTCATAGAGCGACAACTCTAGCGTGACGCGATCACCCGCGAGAATTCGAATATGATTCTTGCGCATGCGGCCCGATGCGTACGCACCGACGACTGCGCCGTTTTCCAATGTGACGCGGTACTTGCTATCGGGCAGCACCTCGTCCACAACTCCGTCTAGTTCCAGCAGTTCTTCTTTTGCCAAGGCAATTCCTCCAACAAAGTGATTGACCGCAGCCGCCACGGTATTTCAATCGCCGTTCGCTGCAAGGGGTGGACTCTGGCGTTGCAGCGCCAAATGTCGATCACGTACGTTCATACGAATGAGCGGCAACGCAACATGTGCGCGCCATTTGCGAGCCGAAAGAGGGCTTCGGCTCGCTGTCGCTTGGGAAGTTACTTCTTTTCGCGCGACTTGGCGGGTAACGGCGCCTTAGGGGCCGCCCAGTTCAAGGCCGCGCCTGGACTTGGCGTGGCTTTGTTCTGCTTTGGTTTTTTCGCTTCCTTGTTGCTGCGCAACTGACCCTTGGCCATGGTGCCCTCCTTGTGCATCACACGCGAATTCGCGTTGAATGGACCGTCTAACTGTGCGTCGCCGAAGCCGCGCCGTACTCACCGTTTTTTGGCGGATGTACGTTCGCATTATGGGCGCTGGACGTCTGAAGCGAAACGGTCGCCGTCATGGGCTGACGGCGGCCGCTACAGAGGCAAGTGTTGCGCGAAGGACCGCTACACCGTGGTCCCGCGTACGGGACCGGCAATAATGCGGGATTACAGCGGCGTGATGTTCGACGCCTGCAGGCCCTTAGGGCCGTTCTTGATTTCGAAGCTGACTTTTTGGTTTTCCGCGAGGGTCTTGAAACCATCGCCCCGAATCTCGGAGAAGTGAGCGAAAAGGTCATCACCACCCTTGTCCGGGGTGATAAAGCCGAAACCCTTGCTATCGTTGAACCACTTGACTGTACCGGTTTCCATAAAGATTTCCTTAAAACGACTGAATATTCGCTCCCGGTTTGGGCGCGGGAAAGAAGGATCAAGTAGGGAGAGAACAACGACTACCGCGGGAAGCGGTTAATGATGAGCAATCGGGCTTCTTGAATACTTCAGGCCCGAACACTACTCCGCACTCACCATCCCGTCAAGTCTTTTCACCGCGCGCCGCGGCAGGACGACTTGCGTCCGAGTTGCGAGCGGGGCCTCAGAAACGGATGCGTCCACCGGCTGCTTGCCAACCATGATGGCCCGTTGTGCGCCAGGCCATCTTATTCTGGCCTCGACGCCGGCTCGGCCGCGGTCCACTGCGTCCAGCCGTTCTTCCCACGCGCTTCGGCAACGCGCAAGGCGCGCGAGCCGTCATCAAACGTCAGGCATTCGACGAGAAGTCGTGAATTTGCCGAAGTCCCGTTGGTCTGGATCTCGCCGCCTTCATGCTTGAAATTTAGTTTTCCCTCACGCAAGAGGTCCAGCGACGCCGGCTCCTCTCGGCTGGCACGCGTGCCGTCCCACCGGTTCAAAAGCGTCGCGGCGATTTGCGCGTCGAACATTTTGGACATTCCTTGACCGGGCTGATCGTGAATTCAACGGGATGCCAACGCATCGTTTGGTTGGTGCACTTGTCGCAACAACCATGCGTCGAAGCCCCTAACGGATGTCAAATAAACCAGACTCGGAAGCAATCGCAACCAGAGAACTCGCGCAAACGTTTGCCTTTTCAAAGCCATGTTATGGACGCTTTCAATAAAGCATGTCTAACGGCACCGCGCCCACGTTTCGTAATAGGTGAAAACCCTGACACTCAGCTTGTCGATTGCAATATCAAACGTTCCCGGGAAATCTCCGTTTATCGGTTACGGGATCACGCCGCAGCAGCTTCCAGCGCCAAGTGCATGCCTGCGCGAATGGCGGCCGCATGTTCGTCAATGAGACGGTAGACGGTCTCGCCAGGGACCGTTTCGGACTCAAGTAACTGGTCGGCAATTGCGCGCAATACCGGTTCGTTGGCGCGCAGCAATGCATAACAGGCGTCGTTCAAGTCCCTGAGCAGAATGTTCGCGTGCTCGATCGCGTTCTTCAACTGCAGTCCGGCATACTGCTGGGAAAGCGCGGCAAGACTGAACAGGTTGTTGTCGACGTTGAAGCCGAACTTCGACACCATATCGAGCGCGATACGCGAAGCCTCCTGCAGATCCTGCGCGGCACCGCTCGATGCTTCCGCGAAAATCAGCAGCTCGGCGTTGCGTCCGCCCAGCATCACCTGAATTTCGTTACGCATTTCTGTTTCGCGATACAGGTGCTTGTCCTGTGACTTCGTGATCAGTGCGACGCCCAATGCGCCGCCTCGCGGAAGTATGGTGACCTCCTCGAGCACCCCGGTGCCGAGCAACGCGGCGGCGAGACCATGCCCGGCTTCGTGAACGGCAATACGGGTGCGTTCTTCATCCGAAAGTGCGCGTTCGGCGCCGTTCACGTCGCCAATGCGCGCGATCTTGATCGCCTCGATGAAGTGTGTCGACGTCACTTCGTCATCGTGAGCCTTGCGCGCCACCAAGCCCGCCTGATTGACGATCATCGCGAGCGCGGCGGGCGACAGGCCCGTAGTCAGACGCGCGAGCTGATTGAAGTCGATTTCATCAGACTTCGCTGTCAAATTCGCCGCGTAAAAGCGAAGGATTTTGGCTCGATCTTCGAGATCCGGCAGTCGCACCTGCACCGTGCGATCGAAACGGCCCGGCCGACGCAACGCTTCGTCGAGACTGTCCGGGTGATTCGTCGCTGCCACGATGATCACGCCTTCATTCGATTCAAAGCCGTCCATTTCGGCGAGCAACTGATTGATGATGCGATTGCTCTCCGCTTCTGTCGGGCCTCCACCCGTGTCCGTACGTTTGCCAAGCCCATCGGCTTCGTCGATGAAAATGACGGTTGGGGCATTCTTGCGAGCTAGCTCGAACAGGCTTTTAACCTTTTGGATGCCGACACCGTAGTACTTCGCGCTGAAATAGCTTCCGGTGATGGAGATAAAATTCGCGCCGCATTCGCCAGCGAGCGCCTGAGCAAGTCGGGTCTTGCCTACGCCCGGACCGCCCGTCATCAAAACGCCGCATGGAGCGCGCACACCCATGCCGCTGAACTGCATCGGATCCGTCAGGCAGGCCTGCACGTCGGCAAGCGCGGCTTTCGCTTCGCCTGCACCGATTACGTCGTCAAAGCGTAACGCAGGGGACTTGCCGAGCAATCTGGCCCCGCCCATCATCTCGCGGCGCATGAACCAGGCGAGGCCACCTATCAATAGAAGTGGCAAAAGCAGGCTGAGCGCATCGCGCGCCTTGTCGAACGCATCGGTCCAGCGCGCCGTACCGGTCTGGATTTGCGCGTCGGGCAGCCAAACCAGCTGGTACGGAGCACTGCTGACGGCCTTCATCTCGTCAAGCAGCAG
>JAXDQB010000185.1:0-10271 GCA_034668065.1 Paraburkholderia sp. | reverse complement strand
TCCTTGAGAAATTCGGCGTCGGCGAGTTGCCGCTCGACAGCGCGGCATCGCAGCACCTGCAGATCGAAGCGATGAAGCTCGCGTTCGCCGACGTCTACCGCTATGTAGCCGATCCGCGCTCGATGGCGGTGACGCCGGAGCAAATGCTCGACGACGCCTATCTGAGCGCGCGCGCGAAGCTGATCGATCGGGACCGCGCGACGCACTTCGAATCCGGCATGCCGCGCGCGGGCGGCACCATCTACCTGTCGGCCGCCGACGAGAAGGGCATGATGGTGAGCTTCATTCAATCGAACTACATGGGATTCGGCTCGGGGCTCGTCGTGCCCGACTACGGCATCGCGCTTCAGAATCGCGGCTGCGGCTTCTCCATGGACCCGCGCTCGGCGAATGCGGTCGCCGGTGGCAAGCGGCCGTTCCACACGATCATTCCCGCCTTCCTCACGCGCCGCGCGAACGGCAAGCGTGAAGCCGTGATGAGCTTTGGCGTGATGGGTGGCGATATGCAGCCGCAGGGTCACCTGCAGACGGTTGTACGCATGCTGGATTACCGCCAGCAGCCGCAGGCGGCTTGCGATGCGCCGCGCTGGAAGGTCAACCGCGATTTCTCGCTTGACGTCGAGGCCACGCTGAACCCGGAGACCGTCGCCGGGTTGAGGGCGCGCGGACATCAACTGAAATCCGTCGAGGATCCCTATATGGACTTCGGCTCCGGGCAGTTCGTCTGGCGCCTCGATGGCAGCGAGCCGGAGCACGGCTACGTCGCGGCAAGCGACAGCCGGCGCGACGGTCTTGCGGCCGGGTTCTGACGGCGCCGCCACGCGATCATTGCGGCCACGGGGTGCTTGGCCGCGGCGCTGCCCGGGCAGCCGTCCCCAAGCCCCGCGGGGCGGCGCGTGGAGAAGCTGTGCTTAGCGCGCGAGGCCGATGCGCAATCGAGACTCGGTGACGATGGCGTCGAGCGGTATGTCGTGCGGTTCGCGGGGCAGTGCCGCGATGCGGCAGGCTTCATATGCGATGCCTGCCGCCACCGGCTTGACCGTGCCCGGCCAAGCGGCGAGCGTGCGGTCATAATAGCCGCCGCCGTAGCCAAGGCGGTAGCCCTCGTTGTCGAAGCCGAGGCAGGGCACGAGCAGCAGATCCGGCAGCAGGGCGTGGGTTTCCTGCGGCTCGGCAATTCCATGCAAGCCGAGGCGCATCGGCGTATCGGACGTCCACGCGCGAAATGCGAGCGCGTGTCCTTTCATCGAGATGACGGGCAACGCCGCTTGCCGCTGCGCATCGTGGGCGAGCCATTGTGCGAGCGCATCACGCGCGTCGAATTCTCCCGGCAACGGCCAATAGAACCCGACCGTTTGCGGCGCATAGTGGGCGAGCAACTCCAGCGTGCGAGCCTTAAGCGCGGCGTCCGCGCCGTGTGCTCCCGCCGCGCCGCGACGGGCTTCGCGCAAGGCTTTCCGCAACTCGGCTTTGGAAATTTCAGCAGGGTTGCGTGCTATGCTTTCGCTCAATTTGGGCCCCAAAAACGACGATGTCTAAACGCCTTTCTCGAGTATACCGCGCGGCGTGTTCCGCTCTGGCCGCAGTGGCACTCGTTGCGTGCGGCTCGGCGTCCGCCGGACGGTACGCTGCGTCTTCCGCGTCTTCCGCGTCTTCCGCATCTTCAAGCGAAGATCAGATTTTCGTGCAGCTTCGCGAGGCGGCCCGAAACA
Organism: Paraburkholderia sp.; assembly: GCA_034668065.1. Lineage (GTDB taxonomy): Bacteria > Pseudomonadota > Gammaproteobacteria > Burkholderiales > Burkholderiaceae > Trinickia. The sequence goes on along the minus strand of JAXDQB010000185.1, from coordinate 8,559 downwards.
ACGACGCGGCGCGCGCAGCCCAACTCGCGAGCCTGATTCCCGACTACCCCGCTCCGTCGTACCTCGAGTACTTCCAGATCAAGCCGCAGCTCTTCGACAGCTCGGGGCATGCCCGGCTCGACGCGCCCGACGCGCCGGTGCTCTCGTTCCTGCAGCGGCACGAGGGCGAGGCGATCGCCGACCGTCTGCGTAACGACTATCTCGTCGTGCTCGGTGCGCGCCACGACTGGCGCGACTTCGACGCCCAGTACGCGCGCTTTGTCCTTAACGACGATACGCAGGTCAAATGCTATGCGCTCGAATCGCGTGCGGCCCTCGGCGAGAACGTGGCCGACGCGGCGCGCGCGCTGCTCGTGGAGCCCCGGTCGTACGGCGATGGCTGTGTCGATCTGATCACCGCACTTGCGATCAATGGCCAATTGACGCCCGACGACGTCTGGCAGCAGATCCGCCTCGCCTATGAGCAGGGGGCTGCGGACACAGGCAGCCGCCTCGTCGACGCGCTCGGCGCGAAGCGCCCGGACCCGACGCTTTTGGACCAGGCGACGTCCGCGCCGCCGCTCGTGCTCGCGCTCGGGGTGGGGCCGGACGAGGCATCGCACCAGATCGCGCTTCTCGCGATCACGCAGATGGCGCGCAACGACGCGTCCACCGCCGCCGCCGCTTTCGCGACGATTGCACCTTCGCTCACGCTCGGCGAGCGCGGGATCGGCTGGGGCACGATCGGCTATGAAGGCGCCCTGCAACGGGTGCCGGACGCGGTGGACTGGTTCCGACTTTCCGCGAATGCGCCGCTTTCGTATCCGGCGTACGAATGGCGCACGCGCAGCGCACTGCTTGCGGGCGACTGGACGATGGTGCAGTGGTCGATCGAGCAGATGCCTGTCACGCTGCGCGCAAAACCGGCCTGGATTTACTGGCACGCGCGCGCGTTGCAGCAGGCGGGCGAAACGGGCGTCGCAGCTGAGGAATTCGAGCGCATCGCCTCGCGCTTTGACTTCTACGGCCAGCTCGCCGCCGAGGAACTCGGCCGCAAGATTACGGTGCCGCCGAAGACGGCCATCTCCGAGGCCGAAGTTGAGGCGGCGGGCACGACACCGGGCTTCGCGCTTGCACGGCGTTTCTATGCGCTGAACTTGCGGATGGAGGGCAACCGCGAATGGAACTGGCCGCTGCGCGGGATGAGCGACCGGCAACTGCTTGCCGTCGCCGAATACGCGCGCGGCATCAAGCTTTATGACCGCGCCGTCAACGCGGCTGACCGCACGCAAAGCGAGCACGACTTTTCGCTGCGCTATTTGGCGCCGTTTCGCGATATCGTCGAGCGCGATGCGCAGACGAATGGCCTCGATGTCGAATGGGCGTATGGTCTGATTCGACAGGAGTCGCGCTTCATCATCGACGCTCGCTCAAGCGTGGGCGCGGGTGGATTGATGCAGCTGATGCCGGGCACGGCGCGCCTGGTCGCCAAGAAGATCGGGATCGGGCCGGTCTCCCCCGAGCAGTTGAGCGACATCAATATGAACATCCTGCTCGGCACGAGCTATCTGTCGATGATCTACAATCAGTTCGACGGCTCTGCCGTGCTCGCCACCGCCGGCTACAACGCCGGGCCGGGCCGGTCGCGCCAATGGCGTGCGTCGTTGACCCATCCTGTCGAAGGCGCCATTTTTGCGGAGACAATCCCCTTTAGCGAGACGCGCGATTACGTCAAAAATGTGCTGTCCAACACGGTCTATTACGCGGCGCTGTTCGAAGGCCGTCCCCAATCGCTGAAAGCGCGGCTCGGCTACATTCTGCCGGATTGAATGCGCGGGTGGCGCCGCGAAGGGCCGGCTTTCATTGCGCTTGCGTGGCCCCAGGCTGGGCACGATGCATTCGGCGCGCCGATGTGACGGGGCGCTGCCACTCGAGAGTCGAACCACCAGGGAGTCGAACGTGCGACATCAGTCCATAGCGTTGATCGGCGGTTCAGGCTTTATCGGCAGTCACCTTGCGAATGCGCTCGTCGCGGCCGGCAAGCAAGTGCGCGTAGCCACTCGTCGCCGCGAGAACGCGAGGCACCTGACGCTCTTGCCGCTCGACGTGGTCGAAGTCGACGTGTTCGATCCTGTCGAGCTTGCGCGCTTCGTCTCGGGCATGGATGCCGTCATCAATCTCGTCGGCACGCTGCACAGCCGGCGTGCCGATCCATACGGTCCCGAATTCGCCCGGCTTCACGTCGAGTTGCCGACGAAGGTCGTCGCCGCGTGCGAGGGCAAGGGCGTGCACCGGCTTGTCCACGTGAGCGCGCTCAATGCGCACCCGGAGGGGCCGAGCATGTACCTGCGCTCGAAGGGCGATGGCGAGAAGAGCGTGCGTGGGGCGGCGCGCATTGCGACCACGATCTTCCGCCCGTCCGTCGTTTTTGGCCCGGAAGACCGTTTTCTGAATACGTTTGCGCTGCTCCAGCGGTACTTTCCCGTGATTCCGCTTGCGAAGCCGGACGCGAAGTTTCAGCCCGTCTACGCGGGCGACGTGGCGAAGGCGATCGTGAACACGCTCGATCTCGATGCCGCGACGGGCCGCACCTACGAGCTTGGCGGGCCCTCGGTCTATACGCTCGAGGCACTGGTGCGTCTTTGCGGTGCCGCGATAGGCCGTCACGCGCTGATCGTGCGGCTGCCGGACGCCATTGCCTATATGCAAGCGCGGGCGTTTGAAGCGCTGCCGGGCGAGCCCCTCATCACGCGAGACAATCTCGATTCGATGAAGGCCGACTCCGTCATGAGCGGGCCGCTTGCGCCTGAGCTCGGCGTGGAGCCCGTGGGCATCGAGGCGATCGTGCCCGCCTATCTCGGCAACGCGTCGCTCGGCTCACGCTTCAGCGTGTTTCGGACGAAGGCGGGCCGCTAGCGCGGCCGAGTGCGGCGGAGTCTCTTTCCCATGCGTTCCTCGACTCGTTTTTCAACTCTCATCGTTCGGTGACAATGAAACTCATCATCGCTGATAAGAACTACTCCTCGTGGTCCATGCGGCCTTGGGTGCTCATGAGGCACGCCGGCATTCCTTTCGAGGAGGTGCTGATCGAAATGGACCGGCCTGATACGGCTGCGCGCATCGCCGAACATTCACCGTCGGGCAAGGTTCCGTGCCTTGTCACCGACAACGGCCAGTCGATCTGGGAATCGCTCGCGATTCTTGAGACGCTCGCCGAGCGCCACACTGATCGGCCTTTTTGGCCGCGCGAGGCGGCAGCCCGTGCGCACGCCCGCTCGGTTGCGAACGAGATGCATGGCGGATTCGCCGAGCTGCGTGCGTCGATGCCGATGAATATCCGTGCAAAGCGTCCGGGAGCCGGCGCGACGCCGGGCGCACTCGCCGATGTGGCGCGCATCGACGCGATCTGGTCCGAGTGCCTTACGCGCTACGGCGGGCCGTTCCTGTTCGGCGCTTCGTTCGGCATCGCCGACACGATGTATGCGCCCGTCGTCATGCGCTTGAACACTTACGCGCCGAAGCTGTCCGAGGCCGCGAGCGCTTACGCCGGGCGCGTGACGGCATTGCCGGCGGTGCGCGAGTGGATTGACGCGGCGCAGCGCGAAACCCATAGCATCCGGAAATACGACCAAGTATGAAGATTTACGCAGTTGGCGGTGCGATTCGCGACGAACTGCTCGGTGTGCCCGTGTCGGACCGCGACTATGTTGTTGTGGGGGCGACGCCCGAGCAGATGGTCGCGCAGGGCTTTCGCCCCGTCGGCCGGGATTTTCCCGTCTTTCTACACCCGGTGACGCGCGAGGAGTACGCGCTTGCGCGCACGGAACGCAAAACGGCGGCCGGCTATCACGGCTTCCAGTTCTACTACGCGCCCGACGTCACGCTCGAAGAGGACCTCGCACGCCGTGACTTGACGATCAATGCGATGGCGCGCGAGTTGCGGCCCGATGGCGAGCTGACCGGGCCCGTCATCGATCCTTTCGACGGCCGTGCCGATCTTGAAGCCAAGCGCTTTCGGCATGTCGGACCGGCGTTCGTCGAGGATCCGGTGCGGATCTTGCGCCTTGCGCGCTTCGCGGCGCGCTTTCACGACTTCGTGATTTCGCCCGACACCTTGGCGTTGATGAGGACAATGGTGGCGGCGGGCGAAGCCGATGCGCTTGTGCCTGAGCGTGTATGGCAAGAGGTTTCGCGTGGATTGATGGAGAAGCAGCCGTCCCGCATGTGTGCGGTGCTGCGCGAATGCGGTGCGCTGGCCCGCGTGCTGCCCGAGATCGACGCGTTGTTCGGCGTACCGCAAAGGGCCGATTACCATCCTGAAATCGATACGGGCGTGCACGTGATGATGGTGATTGACCACGCAGCGGCGCGCGGCTACGCGTTGCCGGTGCGCTTTGCCGCGCTTACGCACGATATCGGCAAGGCGACGACGCCGCAGGATGTCCTGCCCCGCCACATTGGTCATGAGATGCGCAGCGTTGAATTGTTGAAGCCGCTTTGCGACCGCCTGCGCGTGCCGAACGAATGCCGCGATCTTGCGGTGCTCGTTGCGCGCGAGCACGGCAATATTCACCGGGTGATGGAGATGGGGGCCGCGGCGCTCGTGCGACTTTTCGAGCGTGCGGATGCGTTGCGCAAGCCCGCGCGCTTTGCGCAGGCATTGCAGGCCTGCGAGGCCGACGCGCGTGGACGGCTCGGCTTCGAGACTCGCGATTACGGCCATGCTGAGCGTTTGCGGGTGGCGCTTGTCGCGGCGCGCGCCATCGATGCAGGAGCGATTGCGCAGACCGTCGCTGATCAACCGACGAAAATCAAGGAGGCCGTGCATCGGGCGCGTGTAAAGGCGGTGGCGGCGGCGCTGGGGGAGGCGGCGTGAGGCAAGCGGGGCGGCGTTTCGCGTTGTCACTAGCCGAATCTTTCGGCCGGTGCGTTGCGCGGACTGCCCACCCCCGCCGCTAAAGCGTATGCGACCGATCCCCTCGCGCGAAGGCGTCGATTGTGCCGTCGATACCGCGCGAAAACGCAATCACCTTGAATAGCTCGCCCATCTCCGCTTCCGAGAGCAACCGTTGCACGGCGTTTGCGGCGGGCAGGAAGCGCGCCGCATCCGTCGGGTCGAGCTCGCCCAGCGCAACGGTGATCCCGGCATTCATCAGAAACCGCGCTTGTGAGGTATAACCGAGCAGGTCCGCCCCCGTCTCGACGCCGGCTTCCGCGATGCCCGTGAATTCGACGTGCGCCGTAATGTCCTGCAGGCCAGGATAGACGAACGGATCGTCGTGCGCCCGATGTCGGTAGTGGCACATCAGCGTGCCTTCCGTGCGCTGGGCATGGTAGTACTCGTTGCGGGGAAAGCCGTAGTCGATAAAGAACGCCGCGCCGCGCGCCAGCATCGCGCAGACCGTGCGGGTGAAGCCCGCGGCAGCGGTATGCGTCTCGGTCAGATAGTCGATTTCCACGGGCGTTTGCGCGTCGATATCCGCCAGCACTGCGGCATCCTGTGCCGACAAATCAGGCCCTGCCCCGCCGGGCCTGCGATCTTCGAAAGCCAACGCGCCGTCTGCGCGCACCGTGACGCCGCGCTCATGCCACATGCCGCCGCACCGCGCAAAGAGCTTGACGGGCATCGCGTCGAGCACCTCGTTGCCGAGCACCACGCCTTCGAAGCGCTCGGGCAGCGTGTCAAGCCAGCGCACGCGGGACGCCAGCGGCGCGGGGAGCGCTTCGATTGTCTCGCGCTGCCGCTCCCGTAAAGCACCGGAAAGCTCGACGATCGAATAGTTGTCGAACTCGACGCCGAGCGAACTGAGCGCGTCGAGCAAGCCTGCCGCGAGGCGGCCTGTGCCCGCCCCAAACTCCATCAGCTGGCGAGTGCCGCTTGCCGCGAGCGCCTGTGCAAGGGCGCGGGCAAGCGTAGCCGCGAACAGCGGCGAGAGCTCCGGCGCGGTGATGAAGTCGCTGCCGTCGTCTGCTCGCCTGCCGAACTTGCGGGCGCCGCCGCTGTAATAACCAAGGCGCGGCGCGTAAAGCGCGCGTTCCATGTAGCGATCGAACGGCATCCAGCCGCCTGCCGCGGCGATTTCGTCGCCGATCAGGGCAACGAGCGCCGCAGACGCCGCGAGCGCGTGCATCTCGGGAACGGGTAAACTAGTGGGTTCGTGAGCATTCCGATTCATCCCGCCATTCTAAATGAGCACCTTCCCCCACTCCCGCGCCGGCACTGACGGCGAAATTGCCCGCACCGCGCCCGCTGGACGCGTCGTTCTCGTGACGGGTGCGGCCCAGCGAATCGGCCGCGCGCTTGCGCTCGGTTTTGCGGCGCAGGGGTGGGATGTGGCGGTTCATTACGGCTCGTCGCGCGCACAAGCGCAGGCCACTGTCGACGACATCCAGGCGCTTGGCCGCCGCGCCTGCGCGCTGCACGCCGATCTTGCCGTGGAAGAAGCGGCGGCCGGGCTGGTGCCGGCCTGCACGGCAGAGCTCGGGCGGCCTGTGTGCGTGGTCAACAACGCGTCGATATTCGAGGAAGACACGGCGCGTGACGTTGGGTACGCGATGTTGCTTCGGCTGATGTCGGTCAACGTCGGCGCGCCGCTCGTGCTGGCGCGCACGCTTTACGATGCTACGCCGGAGGCGGCGCGCGAGGATGAGACGCTGCGCTCGGTCGTGATCAATGTCCTTGATCAGAAGCTCTATAACCTGAACCCGGATTACCTGTCGTATACGCTGACGAAGGCGGCGCTGCAGACGGCGACGGTAACGCTCGCGCAGGCGTTGGCGCCCAAAGTGCGTGTTGTCGGCATTGCGCCCGGGCTTTCGCTGCAATCGGCCGAACAGACGCCCGAGAGCTTCGCGGCCGCGCATCGCGTGACGCCGCTTGGCCGGGCGTCGCGGCCCGAGGATATTGTCGATGCAGCCTGCTACCTCGCCAATGCGCGCGGCGTGACCGGCTCGACGCTGCTCGTGGATGGCGGCCAGCATCTGCTGCCGCTGCCGCGAGATGTGATGTTTTTGGCCAGGTAGCACGCGTCGCCCGCGCGAGTTGCCTAAGGGCCGACGCCCACCGGCCACGCGTGCGAAGGCGAAGGCGAACGCGAAAGCGACTGGAACTGCGAAGGCCTGGGCGGTCGACGCGCCGGGCGCGTATTTTTGATTGGAACGAATATGGTTGCTTCTCTCTTGCATCCCCGGCTCGCCGATTGCCGCAGGCTCTTTCTGCGCAACTACGAGATCTACATCAACATCGGCGTGCACGATTTCGAGAAGCGTGGCGAGCAGCGCGTTGTCATCAACGTCGAGCTCTTCGTGCCGCTCACGGAGACGACGCCCGTCGAAGACAAGCTGAGCGAAGTTGTCGACTACGACTTCATGCGCGCGACGATTGCGCACCGCGTAGGCCAAGGGCACATTCATCTGCAGGAAACGCTTTGCGACGACGTCGCTAAGGCAATGCTCGAGCATCCGCGCGTGCGCGCCGTCTGCGTATCGACGGAAAAGCCGGACGTTTATCCAGACTGCGATGCTGTCGGCGTCGAAGTCTTTCGCATCAAAGAGGAATCAACATGAACGCGCCCGAGATGGCCGTTGATCAAGCGCCGGCCAGCGAACGCCCCGCGAATGGGGAGGCGGCGGTGCCCGGCCTGTCCGGCGAGGCGCGCGAGCGCCGTGCGCTGTCGCGCCGCGAGCAGAAGGATGCGTACGAGAACAACAAGCTCTTCAAGCGGCTTGCGCGTCTGGTCGGCCAGGCGGTCACCGATTACAACATGATCGAGCACGGCGACAAAGTGATGGTCTGCATGTCGGGAGGCAAGGACAGCTATGCCATGCTCGACATTCTCCTGCGCCTGCGCGATCGCGCGCCGATCGAGTTCGACATCGTCGCCGTCAATCTCGATCAGAAGCAGCCGGGCTTCCCCGAGCATGTGCTGCCCGAGTATCTGCGAAGCCTCAACGTGCCGTTTCACATCGAAAATCAGGACACGTACAGCATCGTCAAGCGGCTCGTGCCCGAGGGCAAGACGACATGCTCGCTATGTTCGCGGCTGCGGCGCGGCATTCTTTATCGCGTGGCGGGCGAGCTCGGGGCGACGAAGATCGCGCTCGGGCACCATCGCGACGACATTTTGCAGACCTTGCTGCTGAACCTTTTCTACGGCGGCAAGCTCAAGGGAATGCCGCCGAAGCTGCAATCGGACGACGGCAGGAACGTCGTGATCCGGCCGCTTGCCTATGTGAAGGAAACCGACCTCGAGAAATTTGCCGAGTTGCGTGCGTTCCCGATCATTCCGTGCAATTTGTGCGGCAGCCAACCGAACCTGAAACGCGCGGAGATGAAAGCGTTGGTCCGGGAATGGGAAAAGCGCTTTCCGGGGCGTGTCGAAAACATGTTCAATGCGCTGGCGAACGTCGTGCCCTCGCACCTCAGGGATGCGAAGCTTTTCCCGTTTGCCGGCTTGCGTGCGACTGGCAACCCCGATCCGCTCGGCGACATTGCATTCGACGACGATCCTTGCTCGGCGGGCCCGGATGCGAGTGAAGCGGGGCTCGGTGCGCAAAAAATTTCTTTCGCGCAGTTCGACG
>JAXDQB010000184.1:0-11813 GCA_034668065.1 Paraburkholderia sp. | reverse complement strand
TGAAGATCACAATTCGCTGCGCTTCGTCGATCGTGATGATTGCCTCCGATGATGATCGGACGATCGCCATCATGCGCGCCTCGTTGAGCGTGGAAAGCCAACGCGCTGTGCCCGCTTCGACAAGCGTTTGGCCGCGGCGGCGTACGAAGAGATACGCACAGGCGCCTGCAAGGAGTGCCGCGAGGCACCCTGACGCGAGAAAAGCACTGCCGCCGAAATCGGCGAGCGCGGTCAGCGCCGGATCGATCGTCGAATAGTTGAGCGCGAAAGTCCGGCCACCGAAGCGCAGCGTGGCGGAGCGTTGGAGGTAAGGCGTAGGCAGGGGTAGATCGGCCGGCGCCCCACCGGGCGGGTAAAGCAGGTTGAGCGGCGTGCCTGTTGCGACCTGCAGGTCGATGCGAGGCTCGCGTGCCGCCACGCTGGCAAACAGGTATTCGGTGTCGATCCGAGCAACGATGAAGCCAGCCAGCGCCGCGCGCCGCTGCGCCGGCTGCGGCGGGACGGGCGCTGAGCGGTAGACAGGGTAGTACGCATCGACCCTGGACCGCGTCGGGCTTTCGGACGCCGCCGATTCCTCCTCCGGAGAGGCGGGGCGCACTACGAGCGCCACCCGGGCCGTATCGGCGGCATGCAAAAGGGCGTCGCGCGTTTCGGGCCGTATCCCGAGGCGCAGTTCGTCCGCAGGATCACCGCGCTGTGGCCACATCAGCAGGACATGCGCGAGCGGGGCGCCGGGGGCTGCAGTCAGCGCGTCGCCGGATACTTGCGCGTAGCCAAGCGTGCGCAGGCAGGGCTGGGCGTCGTCAAGCGCGAGGTGCGTGACATAGCGATCCCACGAATCGGCGGACGGAGCCGCACCGGGTGGCAGTAGCTGGCCAGCGATGAGGCCGCTTGCACCGCGCATCACCTGCGCGCATACGAGAAATTCGCGGCGCAAATCGGCCGTGACGCGCGCCGCCTCGGCGTCGAAACGAACATGCGCCGAATCGAGCAGATGCTTGCGGACGACAAACGCCGCGGTTGCCGTGACGAGGAGCACAACGGCGGCCGTAATGAGCGCCGCCAGCCACGGGCTGCGATGCAGGGGAGTACTGGCTGCGGCGTGGCCAGGCGGTGGCGCTGGAGAATGTGAAGTACTGGCAGCGGGCATGCGGTCTGGCCTAGGGCAGAAATCCCCGCGGCGCACGCGCCTGCGGTTTCGATGCACTCGAAGCGCCGGTAATCGCTCGAACTATTCCCGGCGAGGTTGTCCAAAATTGTGCTTGATTCCTGCGGCAAATGCCAATGGTCTATGGATTGCCGGAGGGTGGGATCAGTCGACACTTTGCCCCGAGTGCCGATGCGACCAGAGGAGGAGACACGCCAGTGCGCCGAGCATGCCACCGAGATGCGCGAAATGAGCCACGCCGCCTTGTCGGCCGCTCACGCCGAGCAGCAATTCGACAGCCGCATAGCCGGCTGCGAACAACCACGCCGGCATGGGTACGGGAGGAAAGAGCAGCACGACGCGGCGTCGCGGAAAGAGCACTGCGTAAGTCAGTAGCATGCCGAATACACCGGCCGACGCGCCCACCGTCGGATACCCGGCGGGCGGCGACGCGAGCAGCACCCCGAGCTGAACCAGTGCGCCTGCCACGACACTTGCGCCATACAGCATCGCTAGCCTTGAGCGTCCGAGCACGGACTCCACGTCCCGTCCGAACATGTAAAGACCGAACATATTGAAAAAAAGATGGCTGACGCTCGCGTGCAGCAGGCTGTAGGTAGCGATTTGCCATACATGAAAGGCAGGCGCGCCGTGCAGACTGACCGAATGCGGCGGCCATAGCGCGAAAGCGTCGATGAGCGGCGTCATGTCGGCGCTCTCGAGTAGAAACACGGCGATGTTCAGTACGACGAGGAAAAACGTCATGACGGATCGCCTCGGGAGGCAGGGCTGATACACCTGCCTGATACACCTGCTCGATTCACCTCGTCTGTCCGCCTTGGAGGCACCGAATGCGCGGGAGATTGACTCGGGTCAGGAACTGGGAAGGCGCGCCGATCGCGGCAGCGTCACGCGTATCATCGGCGTGCCAATAGGACAGAGCCTGCAGCGCTCGGTTGTCAGACAGCCTCGCTCGAGATGAGGTTCGCGCGCAGCGCTTCGGCGAACCGCATCAAGGCGGTGAGCGAGCCAGCGACGCTTTGGTATTTCTCGCGGCCGATCTGGCCGTCGAGTGTAACGAGCAGGCCCGCTCCGCGTGCAAGTTCGATGATGTCGTCGATTTCAGCCCTGCGGGCTTCGTTATCTGCTTGAGTCGACATGGCCGATTCTCCTTGGCAGCATGTTGTTCGCGGCGGGCACCGGAGATCCCATTCCTGCAGCGCCCGCAACGCGACCTGGATAGTCGATGTCTGAAGTATCGGCTGCGCGAAGCGTGTTGCAAATCAGAGCGCACTGAACCCGGCGTAAGGGATCGTGTGCCCATGTCAGCGTTCGCCTACATGGGTGGCCGTCGCCAATCTGCCTAGAACTCGTAAGCGACCGAAAAATCGATTGCCTCCGAGTCGGCAGTTTGTGCAATCGGACTGCGCGCCGCAGACCCAAAGAGCTTCTGGTAAGCCACGTTGCAAGTCACGTACCAGTGCTTTGACGGCATCCATGTCGCGGCAATGCCTAAGCCGGCCGATCTGATGCCTGCGGATGCCTGATAGGGCGCGTAGCCGGAAGTCGCGGCTTGCGGCGCCGAATTGACGCCGAACCAAGCGTTCATGTAGCGTGAATCGGCAAACGTGACGGTCGGACCCGCAAACCAGATGAATGTCCGTGAGCTGCCCGGCATAGGCATATAGGCGCCGAGATCCCCTACCCAGCCATTGTCGCCACCGAGATCTCGCCGCAAGTCCGCACGCATCACGAGGGGAAACGATTTCGATACGACGTACTCGCCGAACAGATGCGCGGACGGGGCGGCGTTGATGTTTCCCATCCCGTGCAAATGGTTGTTGTCGTCCGCGGCGCGCCTGCCAAGGTCGTACGAGAGCGTAATGCCTGCGCGCCAGTTCGGCCCGGTCAGTACGTTCGCGCCGAGCCCTTCCCCCGTCGAAAGGAAGAATCGGTCGCGGTAGCGAACGTCGATGCTAGGGCCGGCGAGCACATGGTAGGAATCCGCGCCGTCGTAGCGCGGCTGATAGCTGGCTGAGGGGCCGATGCGTATACGCCAGGCGGGTAGCTGAGGCTCGAACATTTGTTCGAGCGTAATACCGGCCGAGTACTGCCATTGTGCCAGCGGCGAAGGCGTTTGCGCTGTCGCGGGGGTGGGCATAAGCGATGCGCTCAGAATGCCTGCAAAGGCGAAGCGCTTTGCCGCGGTAGAGACGGACATGGCTTTCCCTTATTGATTTGTTTGCAGCAGAGTGCCTGTGCACATACATCCCGCTCCAATTCGCCATCCATCGTGCCAGATCCGCCAGCAAAGCGCATGCCGCTTTCTTGTGCACGCTTCGCACAGGCTCACATATTGCATACCGATACGTTTGCGCCGAGTTGGCCTCTCCACGGGAGTTGCTCGTGAACGACCCTCGCGAAGGCGATATAAACGAAGACGTGGTGTTATGGCGGACGTTCCGGCCGGCGATGGCCGATCACCGTCGCGTTTTGGTTGTAGATGACTATCGCGATGCCGCCGAAGCATTGCAACTTTTGCTCGACGCGGACGGGTTCGATTGTCGTGCGACGAGCGATCCGCTCGAGGCATGCACGATGGCGCGCGAATGGCTGCCGTTCGCCGCGATCCTCGATGTCGCGATGCCCGGGCTTGACGGGCTCGAGCTCGCGCGCCGCTTGCGCGCCGAGCCGGCCACCGCGCATATCGTATTGATCGCTTGCAGCGGCTATGCTTCGTCGCTCGATCGGCAACGCGCTCGCGAGGCCGGCTTCGACGCGCACTGCGCGAAACCGCTCACACCAGAGTTGATCCTGCGCGTTCTCGAGTTCGCGACCGATGGACGAAACGGCGACAGCTGTCCCGATCCATGTCGTGGCATGTGATGGCTTTAGAGGCGTTCCTTGAGAGGCGAACCCGAGGGCTTCCGGCGGCCCGCACCGCATGACTCGCACTCAGTCGCTTTGCACGCCCTTGCGCATGCGGTAGCGGCGATACCGCTTCATCAGCGGTGTGGCCGTGACCCCGTGCACGAAGACTGACGCCGTCACGACGGCGAGCGCAAGAGGTGCCAGTGCCTTTACCTCGTCAGTGTGATTGTGCTCGAGCGCATCGGCCAGATAGTAGACGGTGCCGATGCCGCGAATGCCGAACCAGCTCATGAGACTTCGCTCCTTGCGCGAAGCATACGAACCCAGCAGCGACAATTCGACCGCGACCGGTCTCACCACCAGGAACATGACGAGCGCGAGCGCCATGCTGCGCCACGTGAAGAGCGGCGCTTCGAGTGTCGCCAACAAGTTGCCGACAACGATCATCATCGCCATCTCGGCGATCCGCTCGAGCTCGATGGTGAAGCGCAGCACGGTTTCGGCCATATAGGCATGGGCTTTCCCGGGATCGGCTGCGGTGGCGGCGACATCGGCGGAATCGATTGCGCCGATGGCATCTTGCGGGGACCGCTCACCTGTTGCGCGATGCTCGACGCGACGCATCGCAACGCCGGCGGCGAAGGCGGCAAGGAAACCGAACGTATGGACGAGCTGCGCAGCGCCATACGAGAGCTCGACCAACCCGAGTGCGAGAAGCCCTTCAAGCCCGAGTGCCTGCGCATAGCGTGTGCGCAGCCAAGTGACCGCGTGCGTGGTCGCAAAGCCCAGCAGCGCACCGATGCCGACGGCGCCGAGAATCCCCCATACTGTCGTGCCGACGAGCGCAAAGACTTGCATTCGATTCGCGTTCTCAAGCGAGCCTGCGCAGAGTGCGAGTGCGACGATCGCGAATGGCTGGGCGATCCCGTCGTTAAGGCCGCCTTCGCCCGATAGCGCGAAGCGGACTGTGTCGAGATCGTTCGCATCGCGCACCTGCACGTCGTGTGCGAGTACAGGGTCGGTCGGCGCGAGCATTGCAGCGAGAAGGAAAGCAGGCCCCCAATCGAGATGCAAGCCCCACGCGCCGACCAGCGCGACCATTGGCACTGTGATGACCATGGCCACAAGGCCGAGTCGCAGCGGCAATATCCACAGCCTGTCCAGCAGCGGCAGGCGCAGGCGCAGCCCGATAGCAAAAAGTGACACGAGCAGGGCGATTTCGCTGAGCACGCGCACGAGGTGCGCGTCCCTGACGACGTCGAGCGACAGAAGCCGGGCGCCCTCGGGGCCAAGGGCAAACCCCGCGGCGAGGTAGAGCATCGCGCCTGTCAGCGGCAGCTGTTTGAAGAGCGAACTCGCGATGCCCATGACCACGCACATGCCGCCGACGATGAGGAACCAGATGGCTTCACGCATGGGGTAAGTGGCGCAGTAGCACCCGGCGATTCATCGAGGATGGCCGAACGCTTCGCATGCCGTTGACGCCGAAGGTGGCCGAATGGCGTATGGAGGAACGAGCCATCGGTATTCTTTTCTGACAAACGAATTGACTGATCCGGCTGGATCGACGTTTTGCGTTGCACGCGCAACGCCCATGCCAGAAGCGCTCGGCGGGCAGTGATGCTTCTTGGCCGCTACCTGGCACGAGAAATGCCACTTACTTCGATTGCACGCCGTTATTGTTGTTAACAACGCAAGCGTGCAAAAAGTTATCGCTCACAACAATGGAGAACAGCATGGCACAACAACCGTTTTTGTCTGATGTCCAGGAGATTCGCAAGCGCGCTCGGGAGCACATCGCAGAAGGAGCGGTCACAGCCGGCTACAAGGCCGACCGATATACCGTGCTCACGCTGCTCAACGATGCGCTCGCGACCGAGATTGTCTGCACGTTGCGGTACCGGCGTCACTATTTCATGGCGAAGGGCATCGACTCGAAGAGCGTTGCCGACGAGTTTCTCGAACATTCTCAGCAGGAACTCGAGCATGCGGATCAATTGGCGGAGCGCATCGTCCAGCTTGGAGGTGAGCCGAACTTCTCGCCGGAGGGCCTGCTTGCGCGCTCGCACGCCGAGTATGTCGAAGGCACGTCGCTTGTGGACATGATCAAGGAAGACCTCGTAGCCGAACGTGTGGCGATCGACAGCTACCGCGAGATCATCGCTTATCTTGGCGAGAAGGATCCGACTTCGCGCCGCGTGATGGAAAACATTCTGGCGCAGGAGGAGGAGCACGCCGACGATATGGCCGATCTGTTGGCCGGAATTCCTGCCGAAAAGAAAGTCAACTAAGCGGGCACCTGCTTTGCTTCGCGGACAGTCGAAGCAAATGGATGAGTGCTTTGTCACTTCTTCGAGGAGTTCAACTCATGGATAAGACGTTGGAAGGATGTAAGGTCGCGATGCTTGCGATGGACGGGTTCGAGGAGTCCGAATTGATGGAGCCGAAGCGGGCATTGTCGGAGGCCGGTGCGATGGTGCACGTCCTCTCGAACAAGCCCGGCCAGATTCAGGGGTTTCGTCACTTGGAGCGCGGCAGCATGGTGACTGTCGATGCGACGTTCGATCAGGTCAGTCCGGATGACTACGACGCTGTCGTGCTACCGGGTGGCGTTGTGAATAGCGATGCAATACGAACCGTGCCCGAAGCGCAAGCGTTCGTGCGTGCACTTGACACTGCACACAAGCCGGTCGCCGTGATTTGCCACGGCGGGTGGCTGCCGATTTCGGCAGGCATCGTCAAGGGCCATACGATGACAAGCTGGCCCAGCCTGCAGGACGATCTGCGCAACGCGGGCGCGACATGGGTGGACGAGGAGGTCGTGGAAGACGACAACTTCATCACAAGCCGCAAGCCCGATGACATTCCGGCATTCAACCGGACGCTCATCGAGCGGCTTGCGCACAATGGACGTGCGGCCTGAGTGCGTCTCGCAGAGGAATCGCTCTTCATCCAGGGGAGAAGGTCACGGCGCGCCTTCCAGGAGGAAGTCATGCTTCGATATGCCGTCGTCTTTTTCATCGTCGCGCTCATTGCCGGCGTGTTCGGTTTTACAGGCGTCGCTGCGGGCTCCGCGGAAATCGCAAAAATTTTGTTTTTGATTTTTCTCGTGATCTTCCTCGCAACGCTGCTCATTGGCGCATTTCGATGAGAGACGACTATGTCAGGCAAACTCGAGACCTATCTCAAGAAGCGGCGCTTCGCCGAAACCCCCGAGCCTTCCGGCAAACCGCGAGTGCAGCATGGCCGCGGCGGCACGGCAGAACGATCGAATGGTAACGGGCTTTCCTACGTGATCCAGGAACATCATGCGCGGCGGTTGCATTACGACTTTCGGCTCGAACTCGACGGCACGTTGCGGTCATGGGCAGTGCCGAAAGGGCCGAGCCTCGATCCGTCCGTCAAGCGGCTCGCGGTTCATGTCGAAGACCATCCGCTCGAGTATGGATCATTCGAGGGCGAGATACCGGCGGGGAATTACGGCGCTGGTAGCGTGATCGTTTGGGATCGCGGCACGTGGGAGCCGGTGGGCGGCGTGGCGCAGGCACGCAAGGCGTACGAAGCGGGCAAACTGAAGTTTCATCTCGACGGGGAAAAGCTGCACGGCGGCTGGGCACTCGTGCGCAGCGGCATGAGGGGCGGCGGTGATAAGGAACAGTGGCTGCTTATCAAGGAGCGCGATGGGCAAGCGCGCAGCGAGCAGGAGTTTGATGTCATCGCCGAACGTCCCGGCAGCGTTTTGGCCGACGGTTCGCGCAAGCGGGCGAAGGAGCGCCGGCGTGCCGGTGCGCCGGCCGACGTCCGCGACGAGAAGCTCCCCATGGAGCATCGCGGTTCGCGTGCCAAGGCAACAGGAAAGATCAAAGGCGCTGTTCCCGCGGGCAAGGGCGCCGCGCAAAAATTGGCCGTACCGGCCAAGGCACCGCACGCGGGCGAAGTGGGCACGAAAGGGCCGCCCGACATTGTCGCCACACGTAGCGGCGAGTCGTTGCGTGTGCTTGCCGCAAAGCCTGCGATCGAAGGTGCCGTCAAGGCGCCGTTGCCAACCGTACTCAAGCCGCAGCTTGCCACGCTCGTCGATTCTGCGCCTAAGGGCGATGATTGGTTGTACGAAATAAAATTCGACGGATATCGGATGCTTACGCGCATCAATCGCGACGACGTGACGCCGGTGCGAATTTTCACGCGAAACGGACTCGACTGGACATCGAAGTTCGGTACGCAGCCCGAAGCGCTTGGCGCGCTCGACGTCGCCACGGCATGGCTTGACGGTGAGGCGACGGTGCTCGACTCGCGCGGTGTGCCGAGTTTTCAGGCTTTGCAAAATGCGTTCGACGCAAATCGACCGCAGGAAATCGTTTTTTTTCTGTTCGATCTGCCTTACCTGAATGGCTATGATTTGCGCAACGTACCGCTTGTGCAACGACGCGCGCTGCTGCGGGCGCTGATGGAAAACGTCAAACAGGACACCATCCGATTTTCCGAAGACTTCGCGCTCAACGCGGAGGAACTTCTTCGCAGCGCCTGCGAAATGGCGCTTGAGGGAATCGTCGGGAA
Source organism: Paraburkholderia sp. (assembly GCA_034668065.1). Classification (GTDB taxonomy): domain Bacteria; phylum Pseudomonadota; class Gammaproteobacteria; order Burkholderiales; family Burkholderiaceae; genus Trinickia. Next base: position 3,238 of record JAXDQB010000184.1, on the reverse strand, counting down.
GAGGCGCGACAGTCGCTATACCTCAACACGTAGCGGGGCTTGGGTGAAGCTGCGTTGCAGGCGAAGACAGGAGTTCGTCATCGGCGGCTATACGGAACCCTCGGGAAGCCGAACAGGCTTCGGTGCGTTGCTGCTTGGCGTCTACGCTGCGCACGGAGAGCTGCGGTATGCCGGGCGCGTCGGCACCGGGTTCGACTCGGCAACGCTGCGCGCCGTGAAGAGCGAACTCGACGCCCGCGAAACAAAGCGCATGCCCTTCGCCGAGATCCCGCGCGAGCGCAGTCGCACACCGGTTCATTGGGTGCGGCCTGAGCTCGTCGCCGAGTGCAATTTTGCGGAATGGACGAGCGAGCGCCTTGTGCGTCAAGCCTCGTTTGTCAGCCTACGGCGCGATAAGCCCGCGCAGGAGATCGCGCAGGATATTGCGCAGGAATTGCCGCGCGAAGTAGGCGACGTGCGCAATCGAGCATCGCAGGCAGGCACGCAAAGCCGCCGCAAGCCGGCGGTCAGCACTCGCAAGGAGGCCAATAGCGACACGGTGGCGGGCGTGCGCATCTCTCATCCCGAGAGGGTCGTCGATAATTCGATCGGCTTTCGCAAGCTCGACCTCGCGCGCTACTTCGAACACGTCGCGCCTTGGATGCTTCCGCATTTGAAAGGGCGTCCGCTTGCGCTGGTGCGCGCGCCGGATGGGATCGACGGCGAACTGTTTTTCCAGAAGCACACGAGCCGGCTGGAAATGCCACACATAACGCAGCATGAAGGACTTGATCCGGGACATCCCCCGCTGCTGACAATCGACAACCTGAAAGCGCTTGTTGGAGCTGCGCAAATGGGCACCGTCGAACTCCATACGTGGAATGCCGTCGCATCTAGCCTGGAAAAGCCGGATAGGATCGTCTTCGATCTCGACCCCGATCCGGCGCTCGGGTGGCTTCGGATGATCGAGGCCGCCTTGTTGACGCGATCGTTGCTGGAAGAACTCGGTCTACGATCCTGGTGCAAGACGAGCGGAGGGAAAGGGCTACACGTCGTCGTGCCGCTCGTCAAACAGGCGGGCTGGGACGAGGTAAAAGCCTTTGCCCAGGCCGCCGCGCAGCACATGGCGTCCACGCTGCCGGAGCGTTTCAGCGCCAAGATGGGCGCACAGAACCGGCGCGGGCGCATTTTCATCGATTACCTGCGAAACAATCGAGGCTCAAGCACGGTCGTCGCCTATTCGCCGAGGGCTCGCCCGGGAATGGGCGTATCGGTGCCGCTGGCGTGGGACGAAGTCGATGGGACGACAGGCGGGGCGCAATGGACCGTTGAGAACCTTCACGAGCGGCTCGATGCCCTGCGCACAGACCCGTGGGCGGAGTACGCGCGTATGAAGCAACGGATTACGCGCGAGATGCGGGAGCGGCTGGGGACGAAGGCCTGAGTTCCACTCAACCGGCGTGCCGTACGAAGTGGGACAAGCAGGCGCGCAGAAGCCCTCTTTCGTGAGTAAGGGATATGCCCCACGGAGCGGCAGCTTAGCGAGAGGGTGCGAGGGCGGGCTGTGGCGCGGCCCCGGGAGAAGCGGCGGTGTGCGATGTCGCCGCCGGTCGCGCAGCGATCACATCGACAGCGTTCGGGTAGTGCGCGAGCAGAGCGATCAGTACACCGTTCGTCCAGCCGAAACCGTCTTGCAGCGGATACTCGCCGCCGGTAGCGGAGACCTTCGCGGCATTTGTGCTGACGTCGTATTTTTCGACCAGCTTGCCCGTGTGAACGTAGTAATCGACGTTCGTGCGTATCCACCGCGTTGCTATTGTGCGCGCCAGTTCGTTGTCGCCGTAGCGGCGCAGGCCCGCAACCGCAAGGTATTGCAGAGGCGCCCAACCGTTTGGTTCGTCCCATTGCTGAGTGCTGTGCACCTGAGTGGTGGCCATTCCTCCCGGCCGCAGTAGCCCCCGCTTGATGGATGCGGATACCTTGCGTGCTTCGCCGCGTGTCGCGATGCCTGCGAAGAGCGGATAGACGGTCGCGGCCGTGAGCCGATGCGTCAGTTCGCCCGTGACGAAGTTGTAATCGCTGAAGGCGTCGAGGCGCGGATCCCAGAGCACGCGCCGGATAGCATCGGCGCGCCCACGGGCGCGTGTTTCCATGTTCTCCGCGTGCGCCGCATCGCCCCTGACGCGATACGCTTTTGCGAGCGTTTTCTCGAGCCCATAGAGCAGCGCGTTCAGGTCGACGGGGATGAGCGACGTGACGTCGATCGATGAAAGCGTGCGTCCGTCGGCAAGCCAGCGCGAGCTGAAATCCCAACCCGTCTCAGCGCCCGCGCGGAGGTTGCGCCAGAGGTCCGCGGCGTTGCGCTGCGGCGTTTGCTCCGCGGTCTCCGCGTCCTCGCGATACGACTCGTCGCGCGGCGCGGCGCGATCGTCCCAAAAACGATTGAGCAGCGTGCCGTCGGGCAACCTGACGAGATGGCGATAGGCATGCCCCGGATTTAGCTTGTCGGAGCCGTCCATCCAGTACTGGTAGTCCGCCTTGAGTTCGGGCAGGTAGCGCAGATAGACGCGGTCGCCGTCCTTCTCTGCGATTAGCGCGACCATCTGGGCGAAGAATGGCGGCTGCGATCGGCTCAGGTAATACGTACGGTTGCCGTTCGGAATATGGCCGTAGCGGTCGATCAGCGCGGCGAAATTGTTGAGTTCATCGACGGCAAGGTCGTGGTGTCCGCTCTGCTCGAGGCCCAGCATCACGAAGTACGAGTCCCAGTAATAGACCTCATCGAAACGGCCGCCGGGCACGATGTAGGGGGCGGGCAGCGGCAAGAGCGACGACCAGCGGCTGACGACGTTGTCGGGCTGCCGGCGTAGGACATTCCAAAGCGTGTCGACATGGGCAACGACGGTCTGGTCGGGATCGGACACGTAAGTGCTTTCGTCGCGCGGGGGGCATTGAAATGACTGGCGACGAAACTGTGCAGATCGAAGTTGGCTTGGCCGCGGGTTGCTTCGTACTCCGTGAGGATCTGCTTTGGCGACACTTTGGGAATCATGTCGGCGAACGTCTTGCTGTCGGGGAAAACGCCGGCGAGTTCGACCGCACGGTAGAGTTCGCCGTAGAGTTCCGACGGCGGCGCAGGCTCGACGGGCGACGGTCGGGCGTGCGGATCCGCTTGGGTGGTGGGTACGGCCGGTATGGCCAGTGAATTCGGCTGGGGACTTTGCGGCGGCTCGAACGTTTGAATCGGCTCGGCACCGTG
>JAXDQB010000183.1:0-7448 GCA_034668065.1 Paraburkholderia sp. | reverse complement strand
GAACGCGGCATCCTCGGCCTCGGCTCTTATCTGCACAGGACGGACCACCATTTCACGAGCGACAGATTCGAGAAAGCCATCTGGAATGGGCGCCGGGGCGAACATTGCTTTCACTGTGCGCTTGAATAAGAGGCGGCCGCTGAACGGCGAAACCGTGTACCGCAGGACGTCACCGAGGATGGGAAGCGCTGCCGGCGCAGTTAGCGCTACATCAGCGCGGGCGGTCGGAAAGTAATAACCGGAGACCAGCACGAGGCCGCGCAGGTCTGCGGCGACGCCGACCGCCATGTTCAGTGCGACCAGTGTGCCCCAGGAATGTCCGAGTACGACCGGTCGCTTTACGCCGATCTGCGTGAGCGCCTGTTGTATCACTGCAGCTTGGGCCTGCGCGGTCCACAGCCGGTCGCGTGGCCGCCCGCTGAATCCGAAGCCCGGGCGGTCAAACGCGATCACGCGGTGCCGCTCAGCTAACCGGTCGATCAACCCGCTGGCGATGAAGTCTTGCAGCAGGACGTGATTTCCATGCAGAAGCACGACGGCGGGCCCTTCGCCCTTGTCGAGGTAATGAAGCGGTACACCGTCGACTTCGACAAAACGGCCGGCTGGCGGATTATCGCGTTCGGCTTTGCGGGCGCGATTTCGAACCCACAGTGCACCGACGACGGCGGTCGCGGCAGCCGCCAGAGTTCCGATTGTTTTCGTGGGTACAGGAAGTTTGTTGGAAGAGCGGCCCATGACTTCTCCAGTAGTGGCCACGGGCGGAAGCCGATCCGCTTCAGGAGAAGATCAGCCCGCTGCCGCAGCGTATAAGTGCTCGATGACCTGGCCTGCGCGGATTAGCGCTGCCACCGGCTTTTGCGCAACGATCATGCCGCGACTGGCATCCGGGCAGCGGCAGGGGCAGCATCCAATGAGCGGCGTGGCAACAGAAGGTGCAGCGCCCTCCGAGATAAGTGCTGGCCGCTCAAAGAAAAAAATGAGGGGCCTGCTCCTTGCTGGTATAGGGAATCTCATTCGACGTCGCCCAGGCCGACCGTCGTTCGTTCGGTACCATGTGGGACAAAGTAGAGGGGCATTGGTATGTCGTTGCAGTCATCGCATCGATCGGCGGACAAGTCGTCATATCCCATTACCATGAGCGGCGACTTTCGAGTCCTCTTTGTTGGCAACAGCTATACAACGAGAAACGACATGCCGACGATGCTTGCCCGCCTCCTTGAGGCAAGCATTCCCGGTATGCAGGTGAAGGCAGACGTACTCGCATTTGGCGGAGCATCGCTTGCGGCGCATTGGAACCGAGGCGAAGTCCAAAAACGTCTAGCTGCCGAGAATTGGAGTGCGGTTGTGCTGCAGGACCAAAGCACTCGACCGCTCCGTGCATTGAAAAGCATGCAAGAACATGTGCGAAGATTCGTCGATAAGATTGAAGTCTCCGGTGCGAAGCCATACTTGTACATGACTTGGGCTCGGAAGAATGATCCTGCCTCGCAGGCAAATATCGTTACGGCGTTTCGAGGTTTGGCTAAAGCGACCGGGGCCAGAGTTATTCCAGTCGGCCTGGCTTGGGATCAGTTTCGCAGACTCCGGCCTGAAATTGACCTATACGAACCCGATGGAAGTCATCCATCAGTGATAGGTTCATATTTAGCGGCGTGCACTCACCTTTTTTCGTTCGCCGACATTGAGGCGATCTCCAATACGTCAGCCGAAAATACACTGAGTGCTATCGACCTCAAGCTGCTCTATGAAGTATGTAGGACGACCGCGAGAACTGATATAAATTCCGCTTAGTCAGCCATGCCGGTCGGTTAGGATATGCCACGGGGCGTACTGCCGTCACGTCGTCAGGGGCGTCCAGGCTAAAGCCGAGCACAGTGAGGCCTTTGTCCGCATGGCGCGCGGCGTAATCCGACAGGAGTGGCAGCTCCGTGCGGCACGGCTCGCACCAAGTGGCCCAGAAGGTCAGCGCGACCTCTCGGCCGTGCAGATCGTCGGTCGCAATGCTTTGTCCCCGTCATCGAGTGTCGCGGCGACTCATGTCCGGTTTGCCATCATCATTCGCGGCACGAACGGAGCAAAGTGCATCTGGCAGGCGATTGGTAGCCAGCAGGTGCGAAGTTGTTCCTACCCCTAACCGATGCTCACGACCAGTTTGTAGTGAGATCCGAGAAAACGATTTTTCTCGATGCGCTCCTACAGAGAAGGTGGCATTTCAAGCCAATCGACCGGCTACGCCCGCTCGCCGTAACCCAATCGCAGAATACCGAACGGTAGTTACGCTCCGTTTTAGACAACAGGCCCTGTTCGAACCGACTGGCAATGGCTCAACTTTAAGGTATTAAAGCCGTTATCAATATGGGGGATTGCCTTTTGGTGTTGACTCCGCACAGTTTCTCCTGGCGTGAACGGCAGCGCATTTGCATGAGCCGACGCAGTCACTGACCTTATGGAAATTTAAATGAAAGCAAGCATAAACAGCGTCAAGATCAGCACTCGCCTTGGAGCCGGTTTCGGGGTATTGGTGGTGCTACTTTGCCTTGTCGGAGGCTTTTCTGTACATGAGGCATCTTTTATCAACGGTAGCACAGTGGACATTGCCGACAATTGGCTGCCAAAAGTGCAGTCGTTGGGCGACATGCGCGCAGAGGTCAATACCGTGCGTCGCACGGAGCTGCGACTGCTGATTGAAGCAGAGCCCAAGACGAGGCAGTCGCAGCGGGCCCAACACGACGATACAGCAGCCAAGTTGGAAGCCGCATTGCAGTCGTATCAAAAGCTGGTCTCGTCGCCCGAGGAAGCGGAGCTCGCTCAGCGTATCCGGCAGGACTGGAACGACTACAGGGTTGCCGACAAGAAAATCCTTGAACTGTCCGACGCAAATAACGATGCCGCGGCCGCTGAAGCACGCGCATTGGCAAACGGCGTCGCTGCAACGACCTCCGCCGCAGCGCTTGATGCGCTCGCGCAGGATGTCCAGCTCAACAGTCAGGGAGCAGCGAGGGCTCGTGCCAGCGCGGCCTCCACTTACCAAACAGCGCTAATCACGACGGGTATGTTGATCGCTGTCGCAGTGCTGGTCGGCACCGGCATCGCCATATTGATTACCCGGTCGATCACTGGGCCGCTTCGCAAGGCGGTGTCGGTCGCCGAGACCGTTGCCCAAGGCGATCTGACGTCGCATATCGACGTGGTGGGCCGTGACGAGACCGCCCAATTGCTCGGCGCGCTCAAGCAAATGAATACCAAGCTCGGCGACCTGATCGGGCGGGTGCGCACGAGCAGCGAAAGCATTGCGACAGGTTCAGCACAGATTGCGACAGGCAACACCGATCTGAGCTCCCGAACCGAAGAACAGGCTGCATCGCTGGAAGAAACGGCGTCGAGTATGGAGCAGCTAACTGCAACCGTTCGTCAGAATGCGGAGAACGCAAAGCAAGGCAATACCTCGCGATCAATGCTTCTAATATCGCGGCACGAGGGGGCGAGGTAGTCGGCCGTGTCGTTCATACGATGCAGGACATTTCCGACAGATCCGCAAAGGTCGCAGAAATCATCAACGTCATCGAAGGCATCGCTTTCCAGACGAACATCCTTGCTCTGAATGCGGCCGTCGAAGCGGCACGAGCGGGCGAACAGGGGCGCGGTTTCGCTGTCGTGGCCGGAGAAGTGCGGACGTTGGCACAGCGCAGTGCTGGTGCAGCCAAAGAAATCAAGGAATTGATCCACGCGTCGGTCGAGCGGGTCAGCACGGGCGCAGCCCAGGTGAACGAAGCCGGACAGACCATCCATGAAGTCGTGCAGGCCGTGGGACGCGTCACGGATTTGATGGGCGAAATTTCGGCCGCCTCACACGAACAGCAGACCGGCATCGAGCAAGTCAACCAGGCGGTGGTGCAGATGGACAAGGTCACACAACAGAACGCTGCACTAGTCGAGGAGGCCTCCGCTGCGGCTCAGTCGTTGGCCGAACAGGCTGGGGTCCTGCGCGACGCAGTCACAGCATTCAAGGTACGTGCGAGCGAAATGAAGCGCATAGAGCGCACTACGAAGGTTAGCGCCCCACTACAGGCAGAACCGGCGCCAAACAAGACGCCGGTGACAACACGGCAACCGAGCACCCGTCTCAGGCAGCATGAAAAGGCCTCACCCGCTCGCTATCCACAGCCCGCGGCCCCCAAAGCACCGGCCGATGAACAATCCGCTATCGCGTGCGCCGCAGATTGGGAGACGTTTTGATCGCCCAACACGATGGATCATAGGGGCGACGATTCGGAGCAACGGCATTCGATTATCAAATGATGGCGAACTTCGGAGACCGGCCAGTTTGAGTCATTCAGACAAGGCTTGCGACTGTCCGCTCCTTGGTCGACATGAGACGATTGTGGATGACGCTGTGACCTTCCGCTCATCCGCACCCAGGCAGAACCTTGTGCACCGATCATGGCTCGATTTCCCGAACAGGCTTAAATGGGTCCAGAGTGTGTCAAAACGTGCGCCGCGACCGATTAGCGGTTTTCTGATGCGCCCATTAGAGGGGATGCCTCGAGCACATCTTCGAAGCAAGCACCTGCGCTTATTCGCCGGACTTGATCAACAACCGGGACCGAACAAACCCAGGCTCGATCGAAAGCGACTCAATCAGTTCCTTCGACGGCACGCGGTCCAGATCCGTCACCACGTAGCCCGTCTCGCCCCGCGTCTGAAGATGTTGCGCGACTATGTTTGAGCCCTCGCCAGCCAGGCGCGTGTTGAGCGTCGCGAGCGCCCCCGGCACATTGCCGTGCACGTTCAGCAAGCGCGCCGGCGCCGATAGCGGTCCCGGACTGACATGCGGGAAATTCACCGCGCCTTCCGTAGCACCAGTGGTCAGGAACGAGATCAGTTTGGTGGCGACCTCCGTCCCGATATTCTCCTGCGCTTCCTCCGTGCTCCCACCAATGTGCGGCGTCAGAATCACGTTTGGTAGTTGCTGCAGCACGCTATCAAAAACATCCGCGTTGGTTTTAGGCTCTTCCGGGAAGACATCAATGGCTGCCCCGCCGAGACGCCTCTCCTTCAGTGCATGAGCTAGCGCATCGATGTCGACAACCGAACCACGCGATGCGTTAATCAGAGCGGCCCCCATTTTGAAGTGAGCGAGCGCTTCGGCATCGATCATCAGATCGGTCCGCACCGTCGCCGGCACATGCAGCGTGACGACGTCGGCGTGCGAAACGGCATCGACCAGCGATTGCGCCGCGCGCGCGGACCCAAGAGACAGTTTGGCATGCACGTCGTAGTAGACGACTCGCATGCCCATCGCCTCCGCGAGCACACCAACCTGCGATCCGATGTTGCCGTAGCCGACAATCGCAATGGTCTTGCCGCGCGCTTCGAACATACCGCTCGCACCTTTGGACCACTTCCCGGTGTGCGCGAGCGCGTTCTTTTCCGGAACGCGCCGCAGCAGGAGAATCGCCTCCGCGATCACGAGCTCGGCGACCGATCGCGTGTTCGAGAACGGTGCATTGAACACGGGAATGCCGGCCTGCGCCGCCGCGTTCAGATCGACCTGCGAGGTCCCGATGCAAAAGCAGCCGATTGCAAGAAGATGTCGCGCGGCGTTGATTTCGTGACGATGCAGATGCGTGGCCGAGCGAATACCTACGAGTTCATGATCCTTCAGTGCAGCGCACAAATCCTCGCCGACTGGCGCGCCGCTGCGCCGCTCAATCTCCAGCTTCGCTTCTGCTAAACGGCCGACCGCAGTTTCGTGGATGTTTTCGAGCAGCAGAACAGAACTCAAAGGACTCTCGGTTGTGGTTCACAGGTGCTTGACAGGCGATTGGGTCGGGCTGGCCGCCGGAGAATTCGTTCAACACTTCGAGGAATTCGCGCCTGGACAGTCGATCAGCGGAGATCGGTTTGGCGGGCGCCATTCGCGGAACCACGGAGCGCCGTTTTGCGACCGCAGAATTTCCCCATCGCCCGCGTCGAGCGGAAGTCCGCAAAGGCCATTCTTTTCCAGACATTCGTCCAATGGATTTCGAAAGACGCTCCAACAGCGAATTTGCCAGAAAGGACGGTAGCCTAAACGCGAACAGCGGCTGGCTGGCGCACCCTAATGGCATGCGAAGCATCATGCCGGCTTGGCAAAGATGCCGGCTTCGAGATCATGCCTGAAATGCTGAACCCAGTCGGTTTCGTAGCCGATGGGGTATTCCCGACTAATTTGGGTCGATAGTCTGGTTACGGTGATATAGCCCTGCAGACCGAAGTTCTCATCGCCTTTTGGGTCAGTCGTATCCGTTTCCAGGAACTCAAAATCACCTTCTGCCAGACCGTGACGCTGCAAGGCGGCCACGAATTCCTGGCGTTCATCGGGTTCGATCAGTCTCATCGTCGGCCCCTCGTCTGTTCAACAAAGAAATCGTGCATCCGTCCAGCGAAGTGGTGACTATCGGTCACCCGTAGACCCAGAGCAAAGCACGCATGGGCGCGCGCTCTGATGGCCGTCCACTCGCGCGGTTTGTTAAGCCCCGGAAGCGTACACAGTGCCTGGATGAATCGCAGCTGCGACTGGGTTGGGTACGTTGAGCGCCACCATTTCATCCTAGTCCATTCGGCCGCAACCGGACGGCGGGTCATGGGCCCGGATCAACCGGGCATCGCTGCGGAGTTGACTCTGAAGATAGCAGATGGGCGAGTTCTGACGCCATGATGGTTCGGGTGGGGCAAGTTCGCCACGAGTCCTTGCTGCGCGAATGTTCAAGAGGGTGCGTGCCGCATCCTTCGAACGGAAGTAGAATTTTCCCCAACGCGTGTTGGCGATTTGGAAACTAAAGGCTGGCTTGACGTTGCCTCGGCTCCAGTAGGCTTTGTACTCTTCCTTGCCGATTCCGAAGTCGAGGTCCATCCCATGTTCCAGGCACCACTTGACGAGGTACTCGATCAAAATTGTGCCGGCACTTAACTTCAAGAGGCGCTGCACGAAAGTGCCGATCATGTAGTAGTGACAGCCTTTGCCGATTCCGAGCATCGCCGCGGCAATCACTGTCTTGTCCAACTCGAGCACGAAGATTCGTGCCACGGGCTCGCCCCCTGCCGACTCGAGCAGCCCGACGAGGAAGTCACGATAGGCCGGCGAGTACAGCCAGGGTCCCTTTTTATCGTAGCGTTCGGCCCAATCGCGTTTGTGCGAGAGTATCCAGTCCACCCAGATGAAATATTCGCCGTCGGCAACGTCCAGCATGCGGATGTCAAGCTGTCCTTGCTTGGCGAGACGTCGCTCACGCGATCCATTGAATTTCAATGTCTTGCAGAGCGTCGCCCAATCCGGCTCGTCGCGCAGCATCGCCATCCACGAGACATTCTGTTTCACGTCGATTACCCCCCTGTGCGCCGATGCCAGCTCGTATAAGCGCGTAGTTCCTCGCACGAAGGGCAAGAAGAGGACGTCGGCGCCGCAA
>JAXDQB010000182.1:0-2984 GCA_034668065.1 Paraburkholderia sp. | reverse complement strand
GAGAGCATGCGCTCCACCTCGAGCCCGTGCGCATCGGCAATACGGCCTCCTGTGGTGCCCGTCGCGACGAGTCTGCACCGGCGCAGCAGGTCGACGTATTCGCCCGCGAGGGCCCCGATATCGTCTTTCTTGTGATCGTGAGCGATCAATGCGACGCTTGCGTTCATCATGCGGCTCCTCTTTTCAAAACGTTCCAGGATACGCGCCGCCGTCAACGAGCCAGTTCTGCCCCGTGATGTAGCCGGCGTGCGCGCTGCAAAGAAACGCACACGCCTTGCCGAATTCGGCGGGATTGCCGAAGCGGCCGGCCGGAATGCTCTTCATGCGGGCCCGGCGCGCCTCATCGATGCTGATGCCCGAGGCTTGCGCCTGCGCGGCGAAGGTCGTCTTGACGCGATCGGTGTCGAACAGGCCCGGCAGCAAGTTGTTGATCGTCACGTCATGCGCGGCCACTGAGCGCGCGACGCCGGCAACGAAGCCCGTCAGGCCCGAGCGGGCGCCGTTCGACAGCCCGAGGACGTCGATCGGCGCCTTCACGGCCGAACTCGTGATATTGACGATGCGGCCGAAGCCGCGCGCGATCATGCCGTCGATCGTCGCCTGAATCAATGCGATCGGCGTGAGCATGTTCGCCTCGAGCGCACGAATCCAGTCATCTTGAGTGAACTGACGAAAGTCGCCCGGAGGCGGTCCGCCCGCGTTGTTCACCAGGATGTCGGGGGCGGGACATGCGGCGAGCGCCGCTTCGCGCCCTCTTAACGTCGTGATGTCACATGCGACGGTGCGCACGGTTGCGCCCGTCTTTGCGCGGATATCGGCGGCCGTCGCCTCGAGCGTCTCGGCGGTGCGCGCGACGATCACGAGCTCGACCCCCTCGGCGGCAAGCGCTTCGGCACAGCCGCGCCCGAGCCCCTTGCTTGCGGCGCAAACAAGCGCCGTCTTGCCTGCGATGCCCATGTCCATGCTGGCCTCCTGACTTTGTCAATGCAGTCGAAATGACGGATGCCCGCGATTGTAGAAGAGTAGAAGAGAATTCGCCGCATGGACGCCATGCGCCAAGGCGGACCGAATTGCACTGCACACCGACCGCCCGCAGAGCCTGTCTTTCGGTAGACTTACTACCACACCCCCAGCCACCGCAGCCGCCTGAGCACCCGCCATGAGACCAGACAGCCGCTTTCCGAATCTTTTCATCCTCGATCACCCGCTGATCCAGCACAAGCTCACGCACATGCGCGACAAGGACACGTCCACGCGCACTTTTCGCGATCTGCTGCGCGAACTCACGCTGCTGATGGGCTACGAGATCACCCGCAACCTGCCGATTACGACCAAGCGCGTCGCGACCCCGCTCGTCGAAATCGACGCGCCCGTCATCGCCGGCAAGAAACTCGCCATCGTGCCCGTGCTGCGCGCCGGAATCGGCATGTCCGACGGGCTGCTCGAGTTGATTCCGTCGGCGCGTGTCGGCCACATCGGCGTATATCGCGACGAGGCCCACTGTCCCGTCGAGTATCTCGTGCGGCTGCCCGACGTCGAAGACCGCATTTTCATCGTGTGCGACCCGATGGTCGCGACGGGCAACTCCGCCGCGCATGCCGTCAATGTGCTCAAGCGCCGCAACGTGGCCGGCGAGAACATTCTCTTTCTCGCGGTCGTCGCCGCGCCCGAAGGCGTCGATGCTTTCCAGCGCGCGCATTCGGACGTGAAGCTGTTCGTCGCTGCGCTCGATTCTCACCTGAACGAGCATGCCTACATCGTGCCGGGCCTTGGCGACGCCGGCGACCGGCTTTTCGGCACGAAGAACTAACAAATCCGGCCCATCGGACGCAGCCGAGCCGGCACACCTTGCACCGTTGCTCCGGGGCGCCGTCCAATGACATGCGGCGTAGGCTCACCCGCGCCGCAGGTGCCCGGCGTGCGTGGGGGGCGGCGTGCTAAAATCCTGGTCTGCTCTTCGAGCCTCTTCGGGCGGCGCCGTTCGCATTCCGCTCAAGTCGCGCGCGCCGCGCCGCTCGACACCGCGATCGATTTGCAGCATTGATTTTCAGCTTCGTTCAGAGCTTTGCTCGACGATGCGATTCACAGATTCGCACCAAGAAACGCATGATGCGTGCGCACGACGCGCACACCACGGAGAAAAGGAATGGCTGGTCATTCGAAATGGGCCAACATCAAGCACAAGAAGGCCGCTACGGACGCCAAGCGCGGCAAGATCTGGACGCGCCTCATCAAGGAAATTCAGGTTGCGGCCCGGCTGGGCGGCGGGGAGATCGACACGAACCCGCGACTGCGGCTCGCTGTGGAAAAAGCGACCGACGCCAACATGCCGAAGGACAACATCAACCGCGCGATCCAGCGCGGCGTGGGCGGCGTTGACGGCGCGCACTACGAAGAAATCCGCTACGAAGGCTACGGCATCGGCGGCGCGGCGATCATCGTCGACACCATGACGGACAACCGCACGCGCACGGTCGCCGAGGTGCGGCACGCCTTCTCGAAATTCGGCGGCAACATGGGCACGGACGGCTCGGTGTCGTTCCTCTTCGATCATGTCGGGCAATTACTCTTTGCGCCCGGCACACCCGAAGACAAGCTGATGGAAGCGGCGCTTGAAGCCGGCGCAAACGACGTCGTCTCGAACGAAGACGGCAGTATCGAAGTGCTCTCTTCGCCGCACGACTTCTCTAAGGTGAAGGCGGCGCTGGATGCAGCCGGCTTCAAGGCCGAGCTCGCCGAGGTCACGATGAAGCCGCAAACGGAAGTGGAGTTCAGCGGCGACGATGCGGTGAAGATGCAAAAGCTGCTCGACGCGCTCGAAAACCTCGACGATGTCCAAGAGGTGTACTCGAACGCGATCATGAGCGAGGAGTAAGCGCTTCGCGCCGCACGCGTGCGTGCGGCCGGCGGTGCGCCCATACCTGCTGATACGTGCTGATACCTGCTGATACGTGCTGATACATATAGCGAGCGGCGCGCTCTGA
>JAXDQB010000181.1:0-10540 GCA_034668065.1 Paraburkholderia sp. | reverse complement strand
GTGGGGTTCTCGTAGTTGAGAACCGCGATTGTCGTTGGCGTTTCATCGTCCATACACCATTCGTCGATGGCAACCACTATGTCTGGACAAAGCGCGATGAAGACGATGTCGGTGCCGCGCGGCGGAGACGACAACGGCGGCCAGAAGGCATGCACGTTGCAACCAATGCGCTGCAGCTGCTGCGTGAGCTGCGCACCGTCACGGTCGTGCGGATGGAACACACATACCCGCAGTGAGCGCACGTCCCTCAACGAATGTGAGAGCGTCAAGGCGAGCGCTGGCTCGCCATGGCCAGCTTGGTCTTCGTCGTCATTCATTCACTGCCGCTCCCGCGTGTCATCGAACCATCCAGTCACCGAGGGTATGGGCGACAAGATAAGGATCTGGCCGAATAGGTGCCGTCGCTTCCCATACGACGTCGAATTGCCCCCGGTGGTTCACGCGTCCGATGCGCGGATTTAAATTTGTGTGGTGAGTCGATGGATCGATGCTGACGCGACCTTGCGGCGCATCGAATTCGCTGCCGAGCAACTCGGGCATCAGCGCCTGGATGTCGGCGGAGCCAGCCGCGCGCATTGCCTGAGCAAAAAGATGGACCTGGAAGTAGGCCGCTTCCCAGCTTGCGTTAGGTATCGATTCCAATCCGCGCATTCGGCTGACCTTCTCGAGGCAAGCAAGATTCGCCGATGACGCCATCGAACGAAAATAGGGGGCCGCCGTAAAATGGCCCGCCGAGATGTCGTGGCCCATCTGCGCGACCTCGACTTCCGAAGTGGTCAAGCTCGCAATCGGCATCGATTCCGGCTTGAGGCCAGCGTGCGCGTAGGCACGATAGAAGTGCTGCGTCGCGTTGCCGACCACGGTCGAAAAAATGAAATCGGGACGGGTAGTGCGAATGTCCTCGATGATTTCGGCGAAATCGGCCTCGGTGGCGTCCAGGCGGACGTACCGTTCTCCAAGCTTCGCGCCGCCCCGGTACTGTGAGACGAGATCCGCCATAATACGGTTCGATTCGTACGGGAAGATGTAGTTCGAGCCGACTAGATAGACGCGAGCACCAAAGTTGGAAGTCATGAAATCGGCCAGCTGGACGCTGTTCTGATTGGGCGCCGCGCCGGTATAGATAACGTTGTCCGAGTATTCGAAGCCTTCGTAGAGCGTTGCGTAAAAGAGCAGCCGGTTCCAGTGCTCGACGATCGGTAACACGGCTTTGCGCGCGCTCGACATATAGCAGCCGAAAATGACCTGGACATCGTCGGTCAGGACTAGTCGCTCAGCAAACATGCGATATTTGGCGGGGTCCGACGCTGGGTCGTAGCTGATCGGCACGAGTTCGTGCCCCTCGATTCCGCCCGCATCGTTGATCTCGCGTATCGCGAAAAGCGTCCCATACAGCTGTGAGGATTCGATCGCCGACGTGACGCCGGTTGTCGAGAACAACACCCCTACCTTGATTGCGTTGGAATGTGCCACGGTTGTTCGCGCCTGTGTTCGCTTGCTTCATCCAATAACTGACAAAGAGCCGTGCGGTCGAGCCTCGATTGTCGCTCGCCAAAAAAGGGAAGACCCGATGGATGCCGCCCTGGGCCCCATGCTCCCATGTTCAAATCAGGCTTCCGATGACTTTGCTGACGTGAGACGCCATATTCGTCACACCACTTAGCACCATGCAGCGATCGGATCCGAATATCTTCCGCACGTACCGGTCCGCATCTTTGTCCAGTGCAAAGCAAAACGGCAGGATGTCACGCGCGCAAAGCCCTGAAACGGCATGGCGGGCATCTTCGATCAGATGAGACGGGTCATGCACGTCGACGTCCGACGGCTCGCCGTCGGTGATGAGCATGAGAACTTTGGCCTCGCTGGTCTCCTGCTCCAACAGCGCTGCAGCATGCCGCAAAGCGGCGCCCATGCGCGTCGAGAAAGCACCCCGCTGCGCATGCAACTTCTGGCGTTGCACTTCGCCGAACGGCTCGTCGAAATCTTTGATGCGCAGATAACGGACATCATGGCGACCGTTCGATGCGAAGCCATGGAGTGCAATGCGCGTGAAGCTCGAGTCGAGCGCAGTTGCGACCGCTGCCGCGGCCTCTTTCTCTACGTCGAGCACGGTCGTATTCCGAGCGTCGGTCAGCTCGCCTGTCGATGCGGAAAAATCAAGCAGAAGCAGTACGGACAGGCTCGGTCGAACGCGCCGTCTTTGCAGAAAAACTTTGCCTTGGTGGGGCACGGCCATGCGTCGTGCGACTCCGTAATCGATGATTGCCCCCAGGTCGAGCTCGTCGCCTTCGAAACGACCGCGCAAGTGCTCGGCCGGCCGACACCACCAATGTGGTGGCGCTCGCCGTTTCGCGGTTTGCTCGCGCCTCGCGCCGTCGCCATCGTGGGCAGACTCCGTTGAGCGCTCATGGTCGTAGACGCAGGTCCAATCGTCGAAGAGAAGGCCGACCCGGGCGTGCCATTCAGGATAGCGGTGAGCGCGAAGCATGACGCCGGGCGGTAGCGTGTCACCCTGCGCAATCGGGCTGTCCGTTGTTTCCGGCTGCGCCGTTGCCTCATCGAGCGCACCGAGGGCCTGCTCCATTCGCACGTGCTCGGGCTCGCCCTCGGTTGCCCACAAGTAGGTGTTGTCGTCGCGATAGGGCGGCTCGACGCGGTACGTTGAGGCGTCAAATCGCACGCGCATCTGCGCCAGGTCGACAGCCAGTATGTCGGCGACTTCCTCGTAGGCCGCGACATCGTCGGCACGCGACGCCATCTCTTCGACAAGTTCGCGGCCTTTTTGGACCCAATGATTGGGGTCGTCGTAGCTTGGATCGTGCAGGGCGCGGGCGAGCCGCGCTGCGAGCGAGGCGAAGGTCAGGCCGCCGTGTTCCCAAGACGCCGAATGAAACGTGCTCCACAAGCCGCGCAGCCCCGGGTACTCACGCATCAGCAGACGTTCGACGCGTGCATCCTCAATCAACGATGCTACGGCAACCCTCAACGGTCCACGCTTACCGATCGGCGAGGCGCGTCGCGAGTAGCGTAAATGCGCGAGCGCGTGGGCGACAGACGCTTCGTATAGTCGCACGCGGGAAAAACCATCACATGCCGTTGCCTGCGCGACACGTATTGCGCCTGCGCTAATCGAAGTCCGTGCCGGCGCACCGCCCGTCTCGGTCACCTCAGCCGAGACGTCGGCGTCGATCGAGATGCGTATCGGTAGCGGCTCAGACGCCGCATCGATCGGACCGGCGCACCGAAGCTCGAATCCCGCCGCATAGCATTCGAGCGCGCGCGTGGTGCGGGCAAGCGCTGCGGCCGTACCGCTTCGTGCGGTTGCCGACGGCTCGTTGCTTGCGGGTTCGGTGGGCACGGCTATCACGCTCCGAACTGCGCACGAACGAAGCCGTCAAGCGCGGTTCTCACCTCCTCGTCGTCGGTGAGCGGGCGCGTCATGGCGAGGGCACAGGAGGCATGAACATCGATCCCGCCGCGTATCAATCCGCAAGCATGCACCAGCATTCGCGTCGAGATGCCCTCGGCCAAACCGCGGCCGCGAAGCTTGCGCGATTGAGCTGCAATGCGCGCCAGCTTGATAGCGACATCGCGGTCGACTTCACCCTCGTGTGCGACGATATCGGCCTCGGCATTCTCATCGGGGTAGTGGAATTCGATTGCGCCGAAGCGCTGCCGCGTGGATGGTTTGAGATCTTTTCCGAACGCTTGATATCCGGGGTTGTATGACACCACCAACTGGAAGTCGGGATGCGCATGGATCAATTCGCCGCGCTTGTCGAGCGGCAGGATGCGGCGGTCATCGGTCAGCGGGTGAATGACGACGAGCGTATCCGAGCGTGCTTCGACGACTTCGTCCAAATAGCAGATCGCGCCATGGCGGGCCGCGGTGGTCAGCGGCCCGTCGTGCCACTCGGTGCCGTCGCCATTCAGCAGGAAGCGGCCGGTCAGATCGGAGGCGGTTGTGTCCTCGTTGCAGGCTACCGTGACCAGCGGCTTGTTCAGTCTTGCCGCCATGTATTCGATGAAGCGCGTTTTTCCGCACCCCGTGGGGCCTTTTAGAATCATCGGCAAGCGCCGCGAATAGGCTGCGGTAAATAATTCGATCTCCTGATCGATCGGCCGGTAGTAAGGCTCCGTCCTGATTCGGTATTGAGCAAGGATATCCGGCATTGACGTCATCTCTTGTGAGGCGCTGCGCCGGTTTCCCGGCGCGCAGCATGCTTTTACCGGTGGGCAGGATCGGCGTGCGGAATACCTTCGATCGGGCATTCGGGCGTGCCGGGCATCGCACGGGTGAGTGCCTCCACCGATCGACGTGTGCCTTCGGGATCGTTGACCCATTTGCCGTAGAACTCGAACGGACAAGCCGCTACACCATGGATGTCCTCGCCGGAATTGATTTTGCCCGTGTAGCCGCGGTGCAGTAGCTTGTAGAGATGGTTTTGCGACTGCATATTCTTGCGCGCATCGCGAATCAGGCTGACCGAAAGTTCGGCGTACTGAATACCCATCTCTTCGGTCCCGCATTCGCCGAGCGAACGTCCGTCGAAACCGACGATCGCCGAATGACCGAAGTAGGAATAGACACCGTCGAAGCCTGTAGCGTTTGCCACAGCGACATAGACGTTGTTCATCCATGCCATCGTCTTTGCAACCATGACCTGCTGCTCTTTGGCCGGATACATGTAGCCTTGGCAGCGTACGATCAGTTCCGCGCCGCGCATTGCGCAGTCTCGCCAGATTTCAGGGTAGTTGCCGTCGTCGCAGATGATGAGACTGATCTTGAGTCCTTTTGGACCGTCAGAAACATACGTGCAGTCGCCGGGATACCATCCTTCGACAGGCGTCCACGGCATGATCTTGCGATACTTTTGAACAATTTCGCCGTGATTGTTCATGAGCACCAGCGTGTTGTACGGGGCCTTGCGTGGATGTTCCTCATGCTGTTCGCCCGTCAGAGAGAACACACCCCATACGTTGGCCTTCTTGCAAGCCGCGCTGAAGATTTCAGTTTCGGCGCCTGGCACTGTCGAAGCCGTTTCGTACATCTCCTTCGGGTCGTACATGATCCCGTGCGTCGAATATTCGGGGAAGACGACAAGGTCCATTCCAGGCAATCCTTGCTTCATGCCGACGACCATGTCCGCGATCTTGCGGGCATTTTCAAGCACCTCCGCCTTGGTATGAAGGCGCGGCATTTTGTAGTTGACGACAGCTACGCCTACACAGTCGTTGCTGCTGGAAATATCACCATGACGCATTGCTTTTCTCCGGATTTAGGCAGGAAACGACAAAAAACGACAAAAAAAAGCCCGAGCGGACTCGCAAGTCCGCTCGGGCTTTGTTGCCTGTTTGCGCCTTGCCGGCGATATTGGCGGCAGGGCGACACGTTGATTGGAAGGTAGGCTACGAAACGGTCGAGTCGTTGTCAAGGGATACAAAATAAGCGATCGAAACAACGCACTCTCCGCTGCACGCTCGCGCCGAAAGTCGCTCCGGAAGTCTTCGCAAATTCGCTTGACAACGCATTTTGGTCGCTCGATTCTTCAACCCGTCAAGGACAACCGGTTCGTCAACAGCGACGAATGCAACGGGCAACAGAGCCCACCCCGATGCTTGAAAAACATTGGGGTGGGCTCTTTTTTTTCGGCCAACTCGAATGCGCGCCGACGCTATCGGCGTGATCCTTATTGGGAAAAGTACGTCATGTCATCTCCACAATCGATAGGCGCCGGCAGCGAAACGGCGCTCGAGCATGTGTTAGGCGAAGAGTATGAACACGCGCCGGTTCCGCAGGCGGCGCGGCGCAGTGTGCTATCGGTAGCAACGGTATGGATCAGCTTTCCGATGATCATCACCAGTGCAATGACCGGCTCCATTCTGGTTGCAGGTATGGGCTTCAGCCGTGCGCTGGCCGCGATGCTCCTCGGAAACGTGCTGTTGTTCGGGTATGTCGCTTTGCTCGGCGGGCTCGGAGCAAAGCACGGCCTGAACTTCGCGCTGCTTGCGAGCCGCGTATTCGGGCGCAGGGGCTACGCACTGGCCTCTGGGCTGCTTTCGAGCCTGCTGCTTGGGTGGTACGCGGTGCAGACGGGCATCACAGGCAACCTCATACATTCATCGTCAGGGGCGAGTTATCTTGCGATGACGTGCATCGCGGGTGTCCTGTATCTCGCAGTCACCTTTGTCGGCATACGGGGGCTGCATTGGCTTGGCATGGTCTCGGTGCCGCTTTTTCTCGTGTTGGGGACTTGGGTGGCCTTCAATGCTGCAGGCCATACGGGCTGGAGTGCCGTCATGGCGTACGGCGGCACGAATCCGGCATCGTCGATGGCATTCGGCGTCGGGCTCACGATCGTCATCAGCCTCTTCGTCGATGCAGGCACAGTGTCGCCGGACTTCAATCGCTGGGCGAAGAACGGCCGCGATTCCTTGATCGCGACGTTTTCGGCATTTCCGTTTGCAAACTGCTATGCGATGTTGATGGGCGGGATCATGACCGCGGCCATCGCGCTGCCCGCTCCGCAGCCGTTCGCCATGGACAACATGTTCGGCTACATGCTCCATCAGCGCGAGACGTGGCTGAGCACGGTCGCTGTCGTCTTCCTGTTCTGCAGCTTGGGCTCGGTTTGTGCCCATTGTCTCTATAACTCCGCGGTCGGCTGGTCGCGGATCGTCGGCGTCAAGATGCGTACGGCTGCAGTCATTCTGGCTGCCATTGGAATCGCCGTAGCGGCGGCCAACGTGTGGGCGCTGTTCATTCCGTGGCTCTCTCTGCTCGGCATCATCGTTCCGCCTATTGGGGCGATCGTGATTGTCGATCTCTACCTTGCGCGACCTGGTGCCGAAATCGACCAGCAGTGGCGAGCTCAGGCATTCGCCGCCTGGGCGATCGGATCGGTGGTGGCGTATGTCGTCGAGAAACAGTTCCCCACGCTTTCAACGGCCGTGTCGGCATTCATTGTTAGCGCGATTGCCTACGGAGTGATCGCCCAGGTGTCGAAGAAAGCGAGCGTGGCCGCGAAGCGCGCTTGACGAAATTCGATGGCGTTGGCGGCGAGGCGAACCCACAACCCGCCGGACAGCATCAATGTGTCTTCATCAAGGATTGTTCGAGCATGTCCGATTACAAGGTTTTTTCTCTCGGCGATGTAGTGTTGCAATGCGGTTTGCGCATTCCCGACGCAAAGCTCGCATACAAAACGTACGGCGCGCTCAACGCTGCCAAAGACAACGTGATCGTGTACCCGACCTGGTATTCGGGACAGCACTACGAAAATGAATGGCTGATTGGGGAGGGCAAGGCGCTCGATCCGGGAAAGTACTTCATTATCGTGCCGAACATGTTTTGTAACGGGCTTTCGTCGTCGCCCAGCAATACGCCTGCTCCATACGGAAAAGCGCGCTTTCCAAACGTCACCGCGTACGACAACGTGCGTATGCAGTGGCGACTCGTCACGGAAATGTTCGGCATCGAACGGATCGCGCTCGTGACTGGCTGGTCGATGGGTGCGTTGCAGACTTTTCACTGGGGGGCAATGTATCCGGAGATGGTCGAGCGAATCCTGCCGTTCCAGGGCTCGTCGAAATGCTCGAGACACAACTTCGTGTTCCTCGAAGGCGTCAAGGCGGCGCTGACCGCAGACGCCGCGTTCCTCGACGGCTGGTACGACGTGCAGCCTGCCAAGGGCTTGCGTGCGGCGGCACGCGTCTATGCGGGGTGGGGTCTGTCTCAGGCGTTTTATCGTGAGAAGCTCGATCTCGAGAAACTTGGATACGCGTCGCTAGAGGACTTTCTGGTCGGGTTCTGGGAGGGCTGGCTGTTATCGAAAGATGCAAACAATCTGCTGGGTATGCTGTGGACCTGGCAAAACGGCGATATCAGCAATAACGAAATCTACAAGGGTGACTTCGTCAAGGCGCTCTCATCGATTCGCGCCAAAGCGATTGTCATGCCGTGCGCGACCGACCTTTACTTCCCGCCTGCGGACAGCGAGTTCGAGGTCGCGCATATGCCAAACGCCGAGTTGCGTGTCGTCGACTCCATTTGGGGGCACTTCGCCGGTGGTCCGGGAACAAGTCCTGTCGACATTGAGGTGCTCGACAAGGCGCTGCGAGAACTGCTCGAGCGCTAAACGGTAATTTCAATTGGGCACCGCGTTATAGCGACAACGGCAGCACGGTGTCCGGCGAGGAATGGCCAAGTGTAGTGTGATGCTCGTAATTTGCGTTCATAAAGTTAGGACTACTAATTAGTTAAGTGGAAGAGGAAGAGGAAAAGATGTCTACCATGAAGAAATCCTTGGCAGCTACTGCGATTGCAGGAACAGTCGTTTCGGTCGCTCATGCGCAAAGCAGCGTGACGTTATACGGTTTGATGGACGAAAGCCTCCAGTACACCAACAGTGAAAATGCCAATGGGCATGCGGGTCCCGCCTGGGCGCTCGCAGCCGGGGCGAACAACACCACGGTCTGGGGGTTCAAGGGCAACGAGGATCTTGGCGGTGGCACGCACGCCATCTTCGTGCTGGAAAACCAGTTTTCGCTAAGCAATGGCGCGAACGCCTACAGCAGCGACATGTTCGGACGCCAGGCATGGGTTGGGCTTGCGGACGATCACTGGGGTACGCTCACTCTGGGCAAGCAGTACACGCCCGTCGTCGATTACCTCTGTCCGCTGTCGGCATACTGCTCGTTCGGGGGGAACATGGCGGCGCATGCCTATGACAACGACAACGTAGGTGGCGGCTATACGGCCAGCAACTCGGTCATGTACGCGAGTCCTGTCATGGGCGGGTGGCATTTCAACGCCATGTATGCCTTTTCCAACGCCGCGGGTCAGTTCACCAGCAATAGCCTTTTCAGCGTCGGCACCGGTTATGACAATGGCCCGTTCCACGTTGCCGCGGCCTATATGGACGCGACCAATCCTGCGAGCGGACCGAATGCTGTCGGTGGCGCGGTCGGTTCGAATATGGCTTTTCTGCCCGCTGCCAACCAACGAGCGTTCGGCGCGGGCGCCAGCGTCGACGTTGGAAAAGGCACGGTCGGCGTTCTCTATACGCATTCCACCTACCTTTCTCTTGCAACTGGCGGCTCTTCGTTTTCCGATATCAGCGGCGACGATCTGCGCTTCGACAACTACAGCGTCTATGGACACTATCCGCTGAACGGGGCATTCAGTCTTGGGGCTGGCTATACGCTGACGAGCGAGCACCTTTCCGGTTCGAAGGTTGCCGCGCTTCACAATCAACAGATCACCATTGATGCCGACTATGATGTGAGCAAGCGCACGACACTTTATGTGGAAGCCGATTATCAACACGTATCAGGCGGAAATGGATTGAGCCTCTCGTACGCCAGCATTCCAACATCGGCCGCTGCCTCGGCGACGAATAGCCAAACGGAAGTCAGCGTGGGCATTCGTCACAAGTTCTAAATCTGAAAGAGACAGGGTGTCGTCGCGCCCGATTCCGGAACAATGAGGAGGTACACGCATGACTGTCAAGCAACAGATCTGTGGGATGACGGCAACCGAGCTTGTCGAGGCGGTCCGTTCGAAGCAACTTTCTCCGGTTGAAGTCGTCGACGCGCATCTGGAAAGAATGGAGATACTCGAGCCTTCGATTCACGCGTTTTGCACAGTGACTGCCGACGTGGCGCGAGCGAGCGCGCGCGACGTCGAAGCACGCATCCTGCGTGGTGAGGAGGTCGGCGCGCTGGCCGGCGTACCCGTGGGCATCAAGGATCTTGTGTGCACGGCGGGGATCAAAACGGCGTCGGGATCGGCCGCGTATCAAGATTTTGTTCCGGACGAAGATGACGTGGTCGTGGAGCGCCTGAAGAAGGCTGACGCAATTATCGTCGGTAAAACCAACGTGCCGGAATTTGGGTACAGCGGCGTCGGCCACAATCCGATTTTCGAAACCACGCGCAACCCCTGGAACCTGGACCTTACCCCGGGCGGTTCCAGCGCCGGCTCGGGCGCAGCGGTGGCCAGTGGCGAAGTTCCGTTTGCGATCGGCAGCGATGGTGGCGGTTCGATTCGAATTCCCGCGGCACATTCCGGCATCTACGGCATCAAGGCCTCAATGGGGCGCGTTCCGCTGTATCCCGGCTGTCGTGACGAACGCTATCCCGGTGTTTCGAGCTGGGAGAGTCTCGAGCACATCGGCCCGATGAGTCGAACCGTAGCTGACAGCGCGCTAATGTTATCCGTGATCGCGGGCCCTGACCCACGCGATCGTCACTCGCTGCCGCGGGCCGGCTTCGACTGGATGAAATCGCTTGACGGCGACCTCAAAGGCTTGCGTGTGGCCTACAGTCCGGATTGGGGCTACGCCGCCGTCGATCCGCGTGTGCGTCGCATCGTCGACGATGCCGTAGGCGTTTTCGAAGACGATCTCGGCTGTACCGTCGAAATTGCACATCCAGGATGGAGCGATCCGTTTGACGCGTTCTGGGCCATCGTTGCGATGGACACCGACCTAAAAGGCATGCGCGCAATGGCTGCGGAGTTGGGCGAGAAGATGTCGCC
>JAXDQB010000180.1:0-5393 GCA_034668065.1 Paraburkholderia sp. | reverse complement strand
CGTGACGCTGCCGTCATCCGCCTCGAAGACGATCGCGGTCACCGCGCCGCGCCCCGCTTCCACATGCCGGTCCAGGCAGTTGTACGACGCGTTGAGCTCGCCGTCTTCGAACCACGTGTAAAACGGCGCATTCGACTCGTCCAGCACCTTCGTGAACGGCTTGCGCCACGTCAGCGTCTCACGCGCAAGCTTCGCCCAAAAACCCTCGTAATCGCGCTGCGCTTCCACCGCGAGCGCGCCGTATGCATCCATGCCCGAAACCGCAGCCTGCGCCGCCAATTCCGGTGGCGGCGAAAAAACGCGGCTTTCGTGAAGGACCGATTCAATCGCTGACATCGACAAACTCCCCTATCGAGAAACGTAAAACTTAAATCCGGTGCCGGCTTTTCTTCGGCGCCCAGCCGCTATGATGACGCACGACGCATGATCGGGCCCCAACGATCGATGTCGCGCCGCAGCATTACACCTTGCGCATACGTTCGCGCGGGGTCATGAACGAGGCAATGTTTCGCAGACTAAAAGCCGCACCTAAAGACTCAAGCGACTTGCTTAAGGCAACTTACAGTTAAGCAACTTAAGGCCATTGAAAGCATCCGCATACGGGAAGTCATGTACCTTGGTGTTGATGTCTTCCCGATGCGCCTTCCCCTCTGGGAGCCGCTTTCTTTACGGCACGGCGTGCGCCCCCCTACAATGCTTGCCAAACTCGAGTCCGGGGATTACAGCTTGCATCGATACGCTTCCTGGTTTCTGATCGCATCCATGCTGCTAGTCGGCAGCAACGTGGGCATCGGCAAATCCATTGTCGCCTTTGTCCCGATTCCTCTGTTCGCCTTGCTGCGGTTCGTAGTCGCACTGGCCGTACTGGGGCCGCTTTTGCGCGCATCGAAGATGCGGCTGGTCAGACGCGAGGAGTGGCTCAACCTCTTTTTGCAGGCCCTGTTCGGCACGTTCGGCTTCACGCTCTTGATGCTGGGCGGCGTCGCACGCACGAGCGCGGTCGCCGCCGGCGTCATCACGAGCACCATCCCGGCGGTCGTCGCGGTCTTCGCCTGGCTCTTGCTCGGCGAGAGGCCCAACGGTCGCGCACTCGCCTCGATCGCGCTCGCCGTGGCAGGCATCGTCGTCGTCAACGCTTCGCATGCTCATGCTGTGCCGGGTGCCGGCCTGCCGACGGCCGGCTCGTTATCCGGCAATCTCATGGTGCTCGGCGCAGTATGCTGCGAATCGCTTTACGTGATCCTGTCGCGCCGGCTCACGCAGACACTTGCGCCGCTCGACATTTGTACCTACACGCATTTGTTCGGCTTCCTGCTGATGCTGCCGTTCGGCGCACATGCGCTAGCGAGCTTCAACTACGCGAGCGTGCCCGCCCACGTGTGGGCGCTCCTCATTTGGTATGCGCTCTCAGCCAGCATCTTCGCTTTCGTGCTGTGGATGAAGGGGATCCGCTACGTGCACGGCAGCCTCGCTGGTGTATTCACCGCCGTGCTGCCAATCGCGGCGGCAGCTTACGGCATCGTCTTTCTCAACGAAAGCCCGACGCTTGCGCAAGGCGTAGCGCTCGCGTTCGTGGTGACGGGCGTTGGCCTCGCCAGCTCCAACGTGAACCGCGCACGGCCCATCGCGCCGTGAACGGCATCGCTGGCTCGGTCAGGCTGGGGAGTGCTTGCGCGAGCAGCGCGGTAGAATAGCGCGCGTGTTTTGTGCTTTGCGGGCGCCTTATCCGGGTGCCCATTCGAATTGCCGCTCATTTTGTCCACACACCGGCTCACACAGCGATTCACTGCGTCCAAATCATGACAGTCATCAAACAAGAAGACTTGATTCAAAGCGTCGCCGACGCGCTGCAATACATCAGCTACTACCACCCGCTCGACTACATTCAGGCTCTCGGCCGCGCGTACGAACTCGAAGCGAGCCCGGCGGCCAAAGATGCGATCGCGCAAATTCTGACGAATAGCCGCATGTGCGCGCAAGGGCGCAGGCCGATATGTCAAGACACCGGCATCGTCACTGTCTTCATCAAGGTGGGCATGGACGTGAGCTGGAGCAGTGAGAGCGGCCGGGCGACGATGAGCGTCACCGACATGATCAACGAAGGCGTGCGCCGCGGCTATCTGAACCCCGACAACGTCCTGCGCGCATCGATCGTCAGCCCCCCCGAAGGCGCACGCAAGAACACGAAGGACAACACCCCCGCCGTCATCCACTATGAGATCGTGCCCGGCGACAAAATTGACGTGCAAGTCGCGGCCAAGGGCGGTGGCTCCGAAAACAAATCGAAGTTCGCGATGCTCAATCCCTCGGATTCGATCGTCGACTGGATCCTGAAGACGGTGCCGACGATGGGCGCAGGCTGGTGTCCGCCTGGCATGCTCGGCATCGGCATCGGCGGTACCGCCGAAAAAGCGATGGTGATGGCGAAGGAATCGCTCATGGAGCCGATCGACATCCAGGAGATCATCGCCCGTGGCCCGCGCGATTGGATCGAAGAGCTGCGTGTCGAGCTTTATGAAAAGGTCAACGCGCTAGGCATCGGCGCGCAAGGCCTCGGCGGGCTTGCGACGGTGCTCGATGTCAAGATAATGGCGGCCCCGACGCATGCGGCCTCCAAGCCGATTGCGATCATCCCGAATTGCGCGGCAACGCGCCACGCCCACTTCACGCTCGACGGCTCCGGCGTTGCAACGCTCGAAGCCCCGCCGCTCGACGCGTGGCCGAAGGTGCAATGGGTCGCCGACACCGAGACAAGCAAGCGCGTCGATCTCAACACGCTGACGCCGGAAGAAGTCGCGAGCTGGAAGCCGGGCCAGACGCTGCTGCTGTCGGGCAAGATGCTCACTGGGCGCGACGCCGCCCACAAGCGCATCGCCGACATGCTCGCAAAGGGCGAAAAGCTGCCCGTCGACTTCGCGAATCGCGCAATCTACTACGTCGGGCCTGTCGATCCGGTGCGCGACGAAGTAGTCGGCCCCGCCGGCCCGACGACGTCCACGCGCATGGACAAGTTCACCGAAAGCATGCTCGCGCAAACCGGATTGATCGCGATGATCGGCAAAGCCGAGCGTGGCCCCGTGGCGATCGAGGCGATCAAGAAGCACAAGGCGGCCTACCTGATGGCCGTAGGCGGCGCGGCCTATCTGGTTTCGAAGGCCATCCGCGGCGCAAAGGTGCTGGCCTTCGAAGATCTCGGAATGGAAGCTATCTACGAGTTCGACGTCACGGACATGCCGGTCACAGTGGCCGTTGACTCGACAGGCACATCAGTGCACGAAACGGGGCCGAAGGAGTGGCGCGCGAAAATCGGCAAGCTGCCGGTCGTCCCGGCGTAACGGTTGTTTGCCCCATGCTTGAAAAAGCCGAACCTGCCGGTCCGGCTTTTTTATCGGCAGCCGAGAAGGCCCACTGTCGCCACTATGGGTTAGTGCGGCCGGCGCGGCCGGCTGATCGGCCAACCGCACGCAGGTAGTCTTGGCTTTTACGATTGCACCGTTTATTGTTGGCAGTCCAGGCTAGTCTAAACCCCGTCACACAGGAAGACTGATGCAAGGCGACCAGAAAGTCCTCGAATACCTGAACGCGCAACTCAAGAACGAGTTGACCGCAATCAATCAGTACTTCCTACATGCGCGCATGTACAAGCACTGGGGTCTCGAAAAGCTCGGCAAGCACGAATACGACGAGTCGATCGGCGAGATGAAGCATGCCGACATGCTCATTGAGCGCATCTTTATGCTCGACGGCCTCCCCAATCTGCAGGACCTGGGCAAGCTGCTTGTCGGCGAAGCGACGCTGGAAATCATCAAATGCGATCTGCAGCTGGAACAGGCGTCGCAATTAACTTGCAAAGAAGCAATCGCCCATTGCGAATCTGTGCGCGACTTCGTCTCGCGCGGCATCTTCGAGACGATTCTCGACGATACTGAGGAACACATCGACTGGCTCGAGACACAGCTCGATCTGATCGATAAAGTCGGCATTCAAAACTATCAGCAGTCGGCAATGGGTTTAACGGAGTCCTGACACGCCCGACGGCTCCGGGCTGGATCGATCCCTCATCGTTCTCGCGTCCGTTTTTACGTCCGTTTTTACGTCCGTTTTTACGTCCGTTTTTACGTCCGTTTCGTCGCTCTCGCCTTCGGTTCTCGTGTTTCGTTTCGGCTACATTCGCTTCCCATGACCAAAGAATACGATGCGCCCGCACGTGAGTATGCCGACGAGTTGACCGCTTGCTCTACCGTGAACGGCGCAACGGCGCCGGTCGGCATTTTCGATTCCGGCCTTGGTGGACTATCCGTATTGCGCGCAGTCCGCGCGCAACTGCCCGACGAGGCAGTTCTTTACGTTGCCGATTCGCTGCATGCACCCTATGGCGAACGGGACAACGCGTTCATCGTCGAGCGCACGCTCGCGATCGGCGAATGGCTCATGTCGCAAGGTGCAAAGGCGTTAGTCGTCGCGTGCAACACGGCCACGGCGGAATCCATTGCGCTTGCGCGCGAGCGGCTGACAATGCCGGTGGTGGGCGTCGAGCCCGGCATCAAGCCCGCGGCCAGTCAATCGAAAACGCGCGTCGCCGGCGTCCTCGCGACGCAGGTCACGCTCAGAAGCGAGCGGTTTCGCGCACTGATTGAGCGTTACGGCGCAGACTGCCAGTTCATCTGCCAGCCGGGTTACGGCTTGGTGGAGGCTATCGAGCGTTGCGACGTCGATTCACCGCAGCTGCGCGAACTGCTTGCCTGTTATATCGAGCCAATGCTGGATGCGGGTGCCGACACGCTCGTGCTGGGTTGCACGCACTACCCGTTTCTCGACACCGCCATTCGTGAAATAGCCGGCGAAAGGCTTGCGCTTGTTGATACGAGCGTAGCGATCGCCCGGCAGCTCGAACGCATTCTCGACACCCATGGCCTGCGTGCTCCATCCCGCACAAGCTCGCCCCCACCGCGGCTTTGCTCGACGAGTGATGGCGCCCATTTGCGCCAACTAGCATCACGGCTGCTCGCCCTTGACGTGCCCGTGGAGAAGGTAATCATTGCGCTGCGTCAACCGCCGGCACAACGTTCGCAAGCAGCCTGAGCGAAGCGGGCACATCGACCGCGGCATTGCGCGGCTTTGCGCGATTTTGCCCCTTGCTCCGCCCAGCGCAAGGGCCAGACCAGCCTCCCGACCCGACAATGTCAGTTACAAAGCAAAAGCCGGGCTTGCCAAGCGCGAAAAACCAAATGATAATAGTTCGCATTACCATTCGCCATCGCAAGAGTTCCCCATGATCGTCTGCGTATGCAAGGCCGTTTCCGACCGGAGAATCCGTGCGTCCATTGCCGAGGGCGTCGGTACGTTCGAGGACCTTCAATTCGAACTCGGTGTGGCAACCTGCTGCGGTAAGT
>JAXDQB010000179.1:0-4986 GCA_034668065.1 Paraburkholderia sp. | reverse complement strand
ATTGAACAGGAAAACCCATCAAGCCCGTTGTCAGATGTGACCCTCGCGAGGTTGCTCACCCAGGAGGGTATGCTCGTGGCGCGCCGTACCGTGGCGAAGTATCGGAATCTGCTCAAGCTCCCGCCAGCACAACTGCGGCGGCAAGACTAGCCTCCTCCTGCAAGACGGGCTCGATGAAAACGGAGCCGATGCGTGCGCGGAGGCCGGGACCATAACTCCTGGCCAGGATCAAGCCCCGGTTTCGGCTCTGCAAGCCCTGCCGGTCGCACAGGAAACTGCGCACACACCCGAAGCCGCGCCCCGGTGATGCCCGAGCGCAAAGCCGCACGCGAATGACGAATCAAGCGTCCTGTTCGGCGCCGAGATCGCGCTGATAGTCGAGCCCTTCCGCACGCGCCCCGCCTTGGTTGTGTGCACCGTCGGGCGGGGCATTGGGCGCGGCGCGGTTTTGTGCAGAGGGATCATGTGCCTGTGGGGAGGCCGTCGTCTCGGGATTCTCGGGATTATTGGCTGCGCGCTTGGTGCCCCGGCGCGGGGAGCGACGCAACGCTGGATGTCTCATTGAATGCCTCCTATAGAAGGGAAGGCGTGCCCGGGGGGCGGGCCGATCAAATTACAAGTCTAGGACGCCACAGCGATTTCTCGCAGCAGCAATTGCGTACGAGGTTGTAACGTCTACAGTGGCGGCCTCGCCCGCTCCGCTACGGCGTGAGGAATGCCGGGGGGATAAGGCGGCGGATCGCCAATGGGTGGCTCCGGGGGCATCGGCGGATCGCGCGACGGCTCCGGATCCGGGCCTGGCGGCTCTTTCGTCGGCGGGGGCTCGGGCGGATCAGGCTCGGGCGTATGAACGCGGATCGGCTCGCTCATGGACAGGCGCATCTTGCATTCCTCTTCGGGTTGTCGCGCGACGCGGCCAGCTACGTGTGCCCCGTCGCGCACGGCGACTTACGTCGCCATTCATCGTTGCCCGAAGATGCGAGCAATCGGTTTGCCCGGAGGGCGTCATTTCTCCGCGGCCTGCTCACCGCGTTCCCCGCTCTCGCCTGCAATATCAACATCGTCGGACACAAGTTTATGGGCTTCGCCGTTGTATTCGACGAGCCGGTTGTACAACGTTTTTAGGCTGATGCCGAGAATCTCGGCCGCGCGCGTCTTCACTCCGCCGCATTGCTCAAGGGTCGCGAGGATTAGCTGCCGGTCCGCAACGGCAAGCGACGTACCGAACGGAATCGTAACCGCCGTGCCCGCCGACGGCTTCGACAGCGAAATTTGCAGCGGCACGGCCGCTGTGGTGCCGGATTCGGCGCCCGCCATGATGTAAGCGCGCTGCACGTAGTTCTTGAGCTCGCGCACGTTGCCAGGCCAGGGGTATGACAGCATCGTTTCCTTCGCCGCGGGCGGAAACTGCTTATTCGTGCCATGACGCTCGTTGAACTCGGAGAGGAACGCCTGCGCGAGCAGCCAGACGTCGTTGCCACGCTCGCGCAGGGGCGGCAGGCTGATCGGAAACACATTGAGCCGGTGGTAGAGGTCGAGCCGCAGCTTGCCCTCGAGCACCGCCTGCTCCGGGTCGCGGTTCGTCGCGGCGATCACCCGCACGTCCGTCTCGATCTCCTTCGTCGTGCCAACGCGCATGAACATCCCTGTCTCGAGCACGCGCAGGAATTTGACCTGCAACTCCGCCGGCATTTCGGTGATCTCATCGAGAAAGAGCGTGCCGCCGCTTGCGCGCTCGAAGTAGCCCTTGTGCTGACGGTCCGCGCCCGTAAACGAGCCGCGCTCGTGTCCGAACATCTCGGATTCGATCAGGTTCGGTGAAATCGCGCCGCAATTCACGGCGAGAAACGCATGCTTGCGGCGCAGGCTCAACTCGTGAATTGTCTGCGCGGCGACTTCCTTGCCCGTGCCCGATTCGCCGACGAGCAGCACGGACGCCGCAGTGGGTGCGACGCGGCCGATCTGATCGTAGACGGACTGCATGGCCGGCGAGCTGCCGAGCATGAGGCCGAAACGGCCCATGCGCCTCAACTCGCCGCGCAGCGTGCCGATCTGCGCCTTCAGGTCGCCCGCGCGCGGCAGCCGCTCGAGTACGGCCTTTACCCGCTGCATGTTGATCGGCTTCACGAGGTAGTCGGACGCGCCCATCTTGAGCGCCGTAACAGCCGATTCCACTGTCGCGTGGCCAGTGATGACGATAATCTCCACGCCAGAGCGCGGATCGAGGTCTTCGAACAGGTCGACGCCGCTGCCATCCGGCAGCTGCAAATCCGTGAATACGACATCCGGCGTCTGGCGCACGAGCTGAATCCGGGCCTCGCGCAAGTCGCCGGCGGTAGCCGTCGTCAGACCGTCCTCGGCGATGATCGACACCAGCGCTTCGCGGGTGTTCGGGTCGTCATCAACAATCAGCACATGTGGCATCGCGTTCCATCACCTATCAAAGAGTGGTCGACCGGAGAGAGGCTGGAGCACCGCCGCTCAACCGTGGGGAAAATGCCACACGTCGGGCGCGGCGCTGGCGTGCGCTGCGCCGTTGGGCACCGCCTGAGACGAAACGCCGTGCGCGGGTACCAGGGGCGCCGCTTGCGCCGCGGACGCGAGCGCACCGCCTTCGTCCTCCCAACGGTTCAATTCTTGCGCAAGCCGCGCCTGCGACGCGCGATGTCTCTGTGCCCAACGCCACGCAATCACGCCCCCCACTGCGACGAGCGCGCCGAATATGCCGATTCTGGGACGGGCCACTTTGTTCCCCTAGTGTTGGCTTGAAGTGAACGGGACACGAAGTTGTAAATCGTTTGCGGCCATTAGACTACGGTTTCTTTCGGATCGATTTCAGGTCCGCGAGTTCCCCCCGCGGAAAAGTAGAGGGCGCAGGTTTCATGCCTGATCCGCCAAATGAGTGGCGCGCGAAAGACACCCTGAGCATGGTTAAATACCGCTGTGCACTTCCCAACATATGATGGTCGGCAGCAACCCTCAAGCGGCAAACGGCAAACGGCAAACGGCACATCTAGCGAGACTGCAACTTATGGTGGCGTCAAGCGACTTCGACACTCCCGCGACGGCCCCGGACAACGGCGCGCCGCAGCGATTCGACAAAGACTCTGCGCCCGACGCGGCCGGGCTTCAATCGTATGGCACGCTTTACGGCTCTTCACCTGCCATGCGCGACTTGTATGAACAAATCGAGCGAGTGGCTGCCACCGACGCGACGGTCCTGATCGTCGGCGAATCCGGCACGGGCAAGGAACTGATCGCACGCACGATTCACCAACGCAGCGCTCGGCGCCAGGGGCCATTCGTGGCCGTGAACTGCGGCGCGATTCCCGACAACCTAATCGAAGCCGAGCTTTTCGGCCACGAGCGCGGCAGCTTCACCGGCGCGGTGCAAGGGCGCGCCGGCTACTTCGAGCATGCCAACGGCGGCACGCTATTCCTCGATGAAGTTACGGAGATGATGCCGGTTCGGCAGGTCAAGCTGCTGCGCGCGCTCGAGACCGGCACGTTCTACCGCGTCGGTGGCACGGAACTCTTGCACAGCGACGTGCGCGTCGTGGCAGCAACGAACCGCGACCCGCTTGCGGCCGTCAAGGAGAACGGCCTGCGTGAAGACTTGATGTACCGGCTGGCCGTCTTTCCGCTGCGCGCGCCGCCCCTGCGCGAGCGCGAAGACGACCGCGAGCTGCTTGCGCAGCATTTCCTCGCCGAACTCAACGCCCAGGAAGGCGCGAACAAGGCATTCAGCAAGCGCGCGAGAGAGACGCTGCGTACCTATTCGTGGCCCGGCAACGTGCGCGAGCTGAAGAACAGTGTTTACCGGGCGTTCATCCTTGCGGAGAAGACGGTCGAAATCGAGCATCCGAGGCTTGCCGCGCGCGCCAAGAAGGCGGTGACTCAAGGCGATGCGATGAGCGTCTGGGTCGGCACGCCGCTCGCCGAGGCTCAGCGGCAGATCATCCTCGGCACGCTGAAGTACTGCGGCGGCGACAAGCGGCGGGCGGCCAAGGCGCTCGGCGTCAGCCTGAAGACGCTTTACAACCGTCTGGGCGCCTACGAAGACGAAGGCGACTCGCCAACAATTGGCGAAGCCTGACGCGCACCGCCGGCAGGCTGCCGGATGCGCCCGGCTCCAACTGGGCTTTACGACTCGACGTCCTCAAGACTGAAGATCCCGCTTTGGTCGTTGTACGAGAAAATTTCGCCGTAGCGGCCCCAGTTGATGACGGCATCGAGCGTTTCCTCCGCGGCACTGTCCGAGAGGAAATCTTCGAGCTCCTGCTCGAAGCGCACGCGCGGCGCCCGGTGGCCTGGGCGCTCGTTGAGCACTTTCTTGATCCGCGCCGCAAGCGGCACGTGCCGTAGCAAATGTTCGGCGAACATCATCTTGCGCTCCTGCATGCCGAGCTCGGCGAACACGCGCGCCGGTGGCGTCAGGAAGATGTCGCCTTCGCGCACGTCGGTAAACCCGAGATGCTGGAGCACTTCGGCGATCGGAAACAGATCGTCGATTTCCAAGTGCAGAGTGCGCGCGATTTCCGGCATGTCGGCGCGGCCGTGATAGGGCGGCGCCGCAAGCGTTTCGATCAGGCCGGCCATGAGGTTCGTCGACACGCCCGGCAGCCAGCTGCCAAGCTCCAACCCCTTCTTCGTCGCCTCGTCGGTGCGGCGCGCCGTCATTTTCGCGTAGATCTCATCGACGAGACCCTTGAAAACCGAATCGAGCCGGTTGCGCGGATGCGCGAACGGCACCTTGATCTCCGCAATCACGCGCCCCGGATTCGACGACAGCACGAGGATCCGGTCGCACATGAAAACGGCCTCCTCGATGTTGTGCGTGACGATCAGCATCGACTTGATCGGCATGCGCCGCTGCGTCCAGAGATCGAGCAGATCGGTACGCAGCGTTTCGGCCGTCAGCACGTCAAGGGCCGAGAACGGCTCGTCCATCAGCAGAAGAGTCGGATCGACGACGAGCGCGCGTGC
>JAXDQB010000178.1:0-13819 GCA_034668065.1 Paraburkholderia sp. | reverse complement strand
ACGGCTGCGCTCGGGCTCATGATAGTCGGTTCGCTCAACATGATTTCGGTTGCATTCATGGTGCTCTTCGTCGGGCTGGGCGCCGACTTTTCAATCCAGTATGGCGTGAAATACCGCGAAGAGCGCTTTCACGACGAGCGCCTCGATCATGCGCTCATTGGCGCGGCGCATTCGATGGGTCTGCCGCTTACGCTGGCGGCGGCGGCGGTCGCAACGAGTTTTTTTGCGTTCCTGCCCACCGCCTACCGTGGCGTCTCCGAGCTCGGGTTGATTGCCGGCGTCGGCATGGTCATCGCCTACTTCGGCACGCTGACGCTGCTGCCGGCGCTGTTGAAGCTGCTTGCGCCCCATGGCGAAGCGTCGAGCCCCAGTTTTGCGCGCCTCGCCCCGATTGACGATTACCTGCAAGATCACCGCAAGCCGCTACTCATCGGCACACTTGCTGTGGTTGTCGGCGCGTTGCCGTTGCTCACGCACCTGCGCTTCGACTTTAATCCGCTCCATTTGAAGGATCCGACGACTGAATCGATGGCGACCCTGCTTTCGCTCAAGGATTCGCCCGAAGCGGCGGTCAACGATGTCGCCGTGCTCGCCCCGTCGCTTGCCGCCGCTGACGCAACAGGGCAGCGCTTGGCGGCCCTGCCCGAGGTCGGGCGCGTCACGACTTTGACATCGTTCATCCCGGCCGATCAGCCAGAAAAGCTCGCATCGATCGCAAAGACAGCAGACGCGCTGTTACCCGCCTTGACACAGCAAACAGCTCCGCCCGCAAATGATGCCCAACGCGTCGCGGCATTGAGGCGCGCCTCTAATCTGTTGTTGTACGCTGCCGAAGACTACCCTGGGCCCGGCGCCGCTGAGGCGAAGCGTCTGTCGGAATCACTTACCAAGCTGGCCGCTGCTGATTCCGCCGCGCGCGAGCGCGCAGAAACGGCGTTTTCGACGCCGCTTCGACTCGCGCTGCATCAACTGAAGATGCTTTTGCAGCCGTGGGCAGTGACGCGCGAAACGCTGCCGCCCACGCTAGTGCGGCAATGGGTCGCCGCGGACAGCCATGCACTCGTGCAGATTTCACCGCGCGTGCCGCCCGGCGTTGATCCAAACGATGATGTCATGCTGCGCCGCTTCGCCAATGCCGTGAAGCGCGCGGAACCCGCCGCGATCGGCGGACCCATTTCGATCCTGCATTCGGCGAACGTGATCATCAAGGCATTCTTGCAGGCGGCAGTGCTCGCCGTGCTTTCGATCACCCTGCTCCTTTGGATCACGCTCGGGCGCTTTGGCGACGTGCTGCGTACGATGATTCCGCTGCTCGTCTCCGCGATCGTGACACTCGAGCTATGCGTGGTGTTCGGCATGCCGCTTAACTTCGCAAATATCATCGCCTTACCGCTGATGCTCGGCATCGGCGTGGCATTCAAGGTTTATTTCGTGATGGCTTGGAGAGCAGGGCAAACGAGCCTGCTGCAATCGAGCCTCACACACGCGGTGCTGTTTAGCGCTGCGACGACGGCGACCGCGTTCGGCAGCCTCTGGCTCTCGCATCATCCGGGTACGGCGAGCATGGGACGGCTCCTTGCGCTTGCGCTTACGTGCACGCTCGTAGGCGCAGTGATATTTCAGCCGATATTGATGGGCAAACCGCGCAGTGCGCGTGCGCCCAAACAAGAACTAGAAGGTATAGATGGATAAGTTGCGAATTTTTGCCGCGGCCTTTACTGCCTCGGCACTCCTCGCCGGTTGCGCAACCGGGCCCAACCGTACGCCGGGAGACCCGCTCGAACCGATGAATCGTGTAATTTTCCGAATCAATGACGCAGTGGACCAAAGCGTGGCGGTGCCGATAGCAAAGGGCTATCAGAAAGTGACGCCGCATCCGGTGCGCACCGCGATCAGCAATTTCTTCTCGAACCTCGGCGACTTGAACACCATCGCGAACGAGTTGCTGCAGTTGAGGATCACCAACGCGACCGAAGACCTGATGCGCTTCGCGATGAACACGACGTTCGGTATCGGCGGCCTCATCGATTTCGCGACACCTGCGGGACTACCGAAACATCACCAGGACTTCGGGCTCACGCTTGGGCGCTGGGGCGTGCCTACCGGACCGTACCTGGTACTGCCGCTCTTCGGACCGAGCACGTTCCGGGATGGCATCGGGCTTGCCGTCGACGTGCGCTTCAATCCGTTCAACTATATCGAGCCGGCCACACGCACACCGCTTTACGTCATGCAGTTCGTCAATACACGATCCGACATGCTTGGGGCGACGAACATCCTCCAACAGGCGGCGCTCGACAAATACTCGTTCGTTCGCGACGCCTATTTGCAGCAACGCCGCTCGCGCGCGGGCACAGGCGCGCCCGCATTGCCGAACTACGGCGACGAGGACAATTCAAGCGCGGCTCCGGCAGCGCCCGCCCCAGTGAGCGGAGCTGCCCCAGCCATACCTGCCGCACCTGGAGCCGCCGCGCCTGCGCCCGCCAGTTCGGCGACCGGCAAGTAGGCAAGGGACAAAGGACGCCGGCACGGAGCCTCAATGTGGCCGACGTTGCATTCGGCCTTTCCCCGCCTGGGCGCAAGGGGTTGCCGAGACGGCGGCGCTCACTCGTGCCCGAACGCCCGTCCCAACACTCGTCGTGCATTCACGAGCGTCGCGCGGGCGGCGCGCGCGTCCGCCGCAAGGCGAATCATCGCGTTCAGCTGCCAAGGCGCCGTAAGAAGCTCGGTTAGAATCGGCATGAGCGCCGTCGTCCCGTCGTCGCGTAATCCTGCAGTCGCGGCGCTCGGTAGCGACCGCCACGCCGGATCCACGATCGCTCGGCAGGCCACGAACGGCAGACCGTGCGCGTGGGCCATCGCGGCCGCTATATGCGACTCCATATCGACCGCAAGCGCGCCGCCTGCGCGATGGAGGGCGGCTTTCTCCTCCACCGTGACGAGCGGGGCTTTGACGGCCGCCAGCGCCCCGCGCCGAACGTCCCGCGCCAACGGCGATACCGCGAGAGCTGCGGCGACCCGCTCAGTCCACGCCGCATCTGTGCACACGCGCCCGAAGGGGCCGTCGATCGCGTCGGCGACAATCAGCGTACCGGGTGCCAGTTCGGCGGCAAGTCCACCCGCTGTGCCGAAGCTGACCACGCCCGATGCGCCGCGCGCCAAGGCCTCGGAAAGCGCATTCTCGAGCAGATCGGCCCTGGCGGCGAACACCACCTCGACATCCACGCCGCACGCGATGCGCGCCTCGAACGCCATGCCCGTCACAGCAATGACGGGCGGCTTTGTTCCGTGCCCCATCGTTACATCCCGACAGAAACACGCGCGTGCCGGTCGCGCTTTAGGTTCCGATAGCGAGCCAGCGCCCACAGCGGGAAGAACTTGCGATAGCCGTGATAGCGCAAGTAGAAGACCCGCGGAAAACCTGTCGCCGTAAACCGCGTTTCATCCCATAGCCCCTGCTCGTGCTGAGTGCGCATCAGATAGGCGACGCCGCGCGCAACCGCGGGATGATCGAGCGCGCCGCCCGCCATCAGCCCGAGCACGCCCCATGCCGTTTGCGACGCCGTACTCGGCGCGTGCTCGTATCCGTGGTAGTCGAGCTTGTAGCTTGTGCCGTCTTCGCCCCAGCCGCCGTCCTCGTTCTGCACGGAAATCAGCCATTGCACCGCGCGCTGGATACGCGGATCGCCATGCGGCATGCCGGCCGCGTTCAATGCGCAAAGCGCCGACCAGGTGCCATAGATGTAATTCATCCCCCAGCGCCCGTACCAACTTCCGTCCTTCTCCTGCTCGCGCAGCAAATACTCGTAAGCACGACGCGCCGGCTCGCTGTTGCCCGGTAGTTCCCCAAGCTGTGCGAGCATCGACAAGCAACGGGCCGATACGTCGGCAGTCGGTGGATCGAGCAACGCTCCGTGATCGGAGAACGGGATGTTGTTCAGGTAGGAATGCGTGTTTTCGGGTTCGAATGCGCCCCAACCGCCGTCGCTGCTCTGCATCCCGACCACCCACTCTCTCGCGCGTGCAATCGCCTCGCGATCCACGTTCGAGCCCGTGAGCGATGCCGCGCGGTCCATCGCCAACGCGACGACAGCGGTGTCATCGACATCGGGATAATGGGGATTTGCGTACTGGAACGCCCACCCGCCGGGACGCACATTCGGGCGCCGCGAAATCCAATCGCCACGGACATCGAGGATTTGCAGCGGTCGCAGCCACTGCAGGCCCTTGATCGCGCCTTCCTCGGCACGCGGCAGCTGCGTTTCCAGCAGTGCATGTGCCGCGAGAGAGGTATCCCATACGGGAGACAGGCACGGCTGACAATACGCTTCGTCGTCGTCCACCACGAGCAGCTTGTCAAGCGATGCACGGGCAATCGCGCGTTTCGGATGGTCGGGCGGATAGCCGAGCGTGTCGTACATCATAACGGCGTTCGCCATCGCCGGAAAAATCGCACCGAGGCCGTCTTCGCCGTTCAGGCGTTCGTCGACAAACGCGACAGCGGCATCGATTGCACGCTGACGCCTCGCTTTCGAAAACAGGCCGTCGCCTGCACGCAGTACCGTGTCGAGCGCGCGAAACAACGAGAACCACCCGCGGCTTTGATGTGGTGCGCGTGGCAGCAGCCCCGTCTTGGAAGACTTACCGCGAAACAATTCGTTGATGCGCACACCACGGGGATTTTTCGCAACGGGACGCCGCGCGTTCAATACGAGCAGCGGCACGATCACCGTGCGCGCCCAATAGGACACCTTCGAAAGGTGAAAGGGAAACCAAACCGGCAGCAGCATTATTTCGACAGGCATCATCGGCACCGCCCGCCATGGAACCACGCCATAAAGGGCGAGCAAATTGCGCGTGAACACGTTGACCGCTTCTGCGCCGCCCGCCTCGACAATCGCGCGGCGGCCGCGTCGCATGTGCTCGGCGTCTTCAGGGTCGCCGATCATTTTCAGCGCAAAGTAAGCTTTCACGCTCGCACTGACATCGAGCGCACCGTCGCTGAAAAGCGGCCAGCCGCCGTCGGGCAATTGGATACGGCGCAGATAGCGCGCTATCTTCTGCTCGAGCTCGGCATTCGGCGTTTCCCCAAGATAGTGGACGAGAAGGACATATTCGGCTGGAATTGTCGCATCGGCCTCGAGTTCGTAGACCCAATGCCCATCCGGTTGTTGCACGGCGAGAATGGCATCGGCCGCACGGGCGATCGATGCCTCGAGCGCAGCGCTCGCCACCTCGTCCGTCTTTATGGCGAGAGCCGCCTCCGCGGCGGCTACTGAGGAGAAGTCGTTCATCGGCATTTATTTCATACGTTTGAGGCATGTACGCCGGGCGTTCGACACGTTATCGGCGAGCATGGTGCCGCAGCAGACCCGGTTCGCAAACGCGATTTTGCATGGCAGTGCGCGCCGTATCGCCTCTCGTGGCGAGACGGCTGTCGTTCTTCGAATCTCAAAAAAACGCGTAACGCGCGACGATGCACAAGAGCCGCATGCGCGGCTTGCGAATGGGCGTACGGGGCAGATCGAACCCGCGTTCGAGCGTGCGTTCAAGCAAAAATCGATAGACAGCCGACATGATACGCGGCGCACGCACCACTCTCTTCGGCGAGTCATTCATGATCGCATCGGCCTGAGCGAAATGCCCGAGCGCTCGCTCGGCAAGCGTCGCGCAAACGCGCGGTAGCGAGGGATCGTCCGCAATTGCGGAGGGATCCTTCGCGGCAATGCCCTCGCGCGCCAACAATTCGCGCGGCAGATAGCAACGGTTGATTGCTGCGTCTTCGTCGATATCGCGCAGGATGTTCGTCAACTGCAGCGCGCGACCCAGGTGATGCGAGAGCCGTCGGCCCGCGTCCTCAGGCATCCCGAAGACTCTCACCGATAACCGGCCCGCCGCACTCGCGACGCGGTCGCAGTACACGTCCAAAGTCGGTTCGTCCGGCGCGCAAATATCCTCCGCCGCATCCATGGCCATGCCGTCGATCATGGCGTGAAAATCCTCCCGCTGCAGATCGAAGGTACGAATATGGCGAGCGAGGGCCTTGAGTGCCGGCCGAGGCGTGCCCGCATAGCAAGCGTCGATGTCCGCGCGCCAGCACGCCAGCGCGGCGCTCCGTTCTGCACGCGGAGCATTGCTGTCGGCGATGTCATCCACCGCTCGGCAAAACGCATAGATCTGGTACATGGCGTCGCGTTGCGCAGCCGGCAGGATACGCATCGCCAGATAGAACGAACTGCCGGAACTGGCGGCGGCGGCGTCGATTTCCGGTTCTTCCGCGATGAGATTTGAAACGGCCAAGGCGAACTCCGCTGTGGCGCCCATATGGGCGATTTTGAAAATCGGCTGTCCAGGCGGCGTGCCGCTCGGGCGCTGCGCGTTGTTGCGGCACGCTTTTCGGGCCGCGATGCGCCGGCAGCGCCGGAAACGGGCAAAAGTATAGCAACCTTTTATTGAGTGCCAAAGCAAGCCGACGTGTACTCGACAAGGAGCGAGCAAAAATCGCCAGCTAAAAGGAGGGATTTGTCAAACGACGACGCAACGATTGCGGCCCTGCCGCTTCGCACTGTAGAGCGCGGCGTCCGCCTCGTTGATCAGCACGTCACCCGTCGGCAGGCCGGGTCGCGCTGCCGCAGCGCCGACGCTTGCTGTCACGCTCACCCGAACCCCCTCGGCCTCCACCGGAGCATCGCAGATCGCCAGACGTATCTTCTCGGCGACGATCATTGCATCGGCGAGAGTCGTGCAGGGTAGCAGCAACGCAAACTCCTCGCCGCCGAAGCGGCCGAAGACGTCCTGCGCGCGCACGGCGTCAGCTACGCGCTGCGCGATCACGCGCAGCACCGTATCGCCGACCGCATGGCCGAAACGGTCGTTGATACTCTTGAAGTGGTCCAGGTCGAAAAGCAGCACCGACAGCTCGCCGCCATAGCGTTGCCAGCGAGAAAACTCGTCGCGCAAGCGCGTTTCTAAATAGCGCCGGTTGGCTATGCCAGTCAAGCCATCGCGATTCGCGTACTCGCGCAACTTGATGACGGCGTCTTCGCGTTCGCGCTGCATGACGCTCACGTGGGTCACATCGGAGATCGTCACGCAGACGGCGATGACATCCCGCCCGCGCATGAGCGGCATGAACGTGCAGTCCTGTTGCATGAAGTCGATGCCGCCGGTTATCGGCCGGTCATGATCGAACTTGAAGAGATACGGCCGCTGCTCCCAGGAACTAAAGGCGAAGCTGCCCAGATGAAACACGCTTTCGACCTTGCGATCAAGCCAGACGCGGGGCAGCTCTGGAAAGCTGTCGAAGATCGACTTGCCGACCACCTGTTCGGCAGCAAGACCGCTATGGTCGCGCATGAAGCGATTCCACATCAGCACGTTCATTGAACGGTCGAGCACGAAAATGCCGAACCCCACGCGTTCGATGACAAGATCGCTGAGAGATTGCCCCATCGGTTCGATCATAAGCTGGACAGAATCGCGTTGAGCGCCTTATGCAAGCGGCGAATCGAGTCTTCAGCCATTAACATCACAAGGTGCGCGCGGAATGTGTGGTCCTCGAGTGCGAAGCTGACTTCAAGCAATAGTGCGATTTTCCACGCGAGGACGTCCGCTTGAAACACATCCTCAAGCGCGATCTGTTCGCCGAGTAGGCCCGGCGCGGAGAAGATTGGTGTGCGGTCAAGCTGGTTCATGATGCTCGACACGCACGCGCCCGTAAGCACGTTTGCGACATCGAATATCAGCTCGGTTTGGCTCACCGATTCATAAGCAAAATGAATGCGGGGATCGTTGACAAGGCTGCAGAGATTGCCGACGCCGCTACTGCGACAGATCACAAGCGCCTCGCCCACGATGCCCGAACGAAAGCCTTGCCGCACGGCCGTGACGCTTTCGTCGATGCCCGTCATTTCGCGCAGTGTCCGCGCGGCCTCTTCGACTCGGACGACGCGCACGCGCGGGACCGACAGCTCAACGAATGTATCGAGCAGACGAGCAAGGCGTGTCGCGGCCTGACCCATCGCCAAATTGGCGATCTCCTGCAACGCATCGCGCTGCTGTTCGGTCAGGGCCAGGTCACGCATACAACCCGTACTCCTTGAGGATGGGCCGCAATGCTTCGGCGGTCACGGGCTTGGCAACGAACGCAGCTGCGCCGAGCGCACGCACTCGCTCTTTCGCGAGAGGTTGAACATCAGCCGATACAACTATCACGAAGGTATTGAGGTCCTCTTGCTGGAGTGCCTCGAGCACCTGATAGCCGTTCATGTCGGGCATCGTCAGATCGAGGAACATCACCGTGGCTTTGCCGGCGCGATAGAACGCCAGCGCCTCGCGTCCGCTCGATGCATAGGCAATGTCGACGTCCCAGTCCTCCGGCAAGGCCTTTGTCAGCACCTTGCGGGCGAGCAGTGAATCATCGGCGATCACAATCGGCAAGGACATGGCAGGCGCGACGAAAAAAATGAAAAAGTCTATGCCGCGTTAACGGCGGCTCGAAATCCTTCTTGAACGTGAGGCGAGATTTTGTTGGCAGACTGCAGCCACATCTGGGGCAGCCGTTCTGCGAATCCAACCAGGGTCCGGCGCCAAGGCGCAGCCAGCGCGCATCGTTCTCTCGTGAAGACTGCACTCCACGGTGCACCCCGTTTTGAAGGACCGCATTTTTCTGCGTGAAAGTGAAGCGCGATTTTGTTGGCAAACAAACGGAAAATCAACTCCCCAATTTTTGGGTCCGCCGAAAAATGTCATACGGTCATCGCATCTAAAGGAAAAAAGTCCGGGCCTGTGGCAGTATTTGAGACCAAACTCCTTTTTGATACGTTTGCGGTTTGTGATTCGTCACTGTTTTCGATCGCCATTGGGGCATTTGCGCGAAACGCGTCATGCAGTCGAGAAGCTCGCCTATGATTGTGGCAGCGACCGGACCTTATTGGACCACCAAGATCATGACGCGACACCGGGGTGACGCACCTGAAGGAAGCGACGAACCCGCGGGCTTGCAAAAGGACACGGCGCATTCGGCGCTTCCCGAGCAGCGGGAGGACTTCGTTGGCATTCGCGGCGGCCGCATCATCGAGCACATTTCGAAAGCGATGACCTCGCATGCAGGCACCGGCGTGGCCGTCTTCAATACCAGATCGCGCGGCGCAACGCCAATGGTTCATTCGCCGGCCTTGTCTCGGTCGCACCGCGACGATCGTATATTCGCTCTATCGCGAGTTGCTCGGCAATGAAAGCCGGGC
The DNA here is from genome assembly GCA_034668065.1 of Paraburkholderia sp. Classification (GTDB taxonomy): domain Bacteria; phylum Pseudomonadota; class Gammaproteobacteria; order Burkholderiales; family Burkholderiaceae; genus Trinickia. The sequence continues at coordinate 4,574 of JAXDQB010000178.1, read as the reverse complement.
TCTGGCGAGATCGCTGATTCGCGCCGACGGAGCGGTGCTCGCCTCGTATCCGTCGCAGCCCAAGGAAGCCACGCCGCCCACGTTCGCCTCAGGCTCGGGGCGAACGCAAAGGCCGGCGTGCTCGCATAGACAACGAGCTGGGCGCCATCTCTCCGCGCACTGAAAAGCGGGCAGTCGCTGACACGTCAGTTGCTCGGCGTGGCGCGCAAACAGCCCCTGCGTAATGAAATCGTCGATCTTGGTTTTACTTGCGTATTCAATGCCGATGTCTGCAACGGCGAGCCGACGCCCTTTGACGTAGTCATTTCGGACATCCATATGCGGGGCTCAAAGAATGGCATTGACCTGGCCGAGGCGGCGCAGTCCGTCCCCTTCCCGCTGCAGGTCATCCTGGTCACCGGTTATGCCCATGAACTCGAACGTGCGCGGAATGTCCCGGTTCGCGTGCTGTCAAAACCTTTTGATATCACAATGCTGGAGACGATACTCACGGGGATCGGCCGCGAACGGGAAATACGCGCGCGGGCAACGGGCGAGAGGAACTGAACGCTGTTACCCACGGCTGAGAGATCAAAAACGAAAAAAAACTACACGGAGAGAATCATGCAACACACGGTTATCGCATTTTTCGACACCTACGCTCGGGCAGAGCAGGCACGAGGCGTGCTTATCGCGAATGGGCTCGCGAGCGAATCCATCGCGTTGCAGGCTCGCTGCGAACCGACCTATGCGACGGACGCCTCGACGGTTGCCGAACCGCCCTTTTCTGACGAGGGGCTGCTTGCAAGTATCGAACGGTTTTTTGAATCACTGTTTGCCTCGCAATCGCCCCGACACGAAACGGCGCAGTATGCGGAGGCCGTCCGCCGGGGCGCAGTCATGCTCAGTGTAGATGTGACAACGGATACTCAATGCGCATCTGCAAAAGCGACGCTGGAGCGTATGAGCCCGATCAACATCGAAGAACGAGCCGCCACCTGGCGCGCGCCAAGTGACGAAGCGATGCGCGAAAACTCCCCGCTCGAGGAACTCGGCATCCGCCGCGGCGCCAAGGGGCCCGGGGAGTCTGTTCGCAGCTACCCGCGCGAGACAACACCAGCACACACACCCGGTGACGCTAGCGGCGCCGAGAGCGAAAACGAGCCGCCGCCCGCGCAAGCCGCTTCCCTCCCAGACGAATATCTGGAAAATGAAGAGGATTTCCGAGGCAAAAGCCGGAAGAGCGAAGGCGGGTGACCCGACGCCCCGTCAGTTTTTGGCGACGTGCCGCTTGACCCACATCTCGTAGCGGTCGACAAAGGCCTGCAGGAATTTGCGGGTGCTTTCGTCGGCCACATTGCCCGATTTATCAACAAAGCCCTCGGTATGCTTGAGAAATATCTCCGGTTGACCTAGGGTCGGCACGTCGAGGTAAGCCAACACGTTTCGCAGGTGCTGCTGCGCGAGCGCTGTCCCTGTTGCCCCGAGGGAAATGCCGCAAACAGCGGCCGGCTTACCCTTCCAGGAATTGGTGCCCCAGGGGCGCGACCCCCAATCGATAGCATTCTTGAGCACGCCTGGCATGGACCGATTGTATTCCGGGGTTACAAACAGCAAGCCGTCGGCGCGCTCGATCTCCTGCTTGAACTTTCGTGCGACCTCTGGGAAGTCGGGGTCATAGTCCTGGCTATAAAGTGGCAAAGTGCCGATTTCGGCAAACGAAAACGCGCAGTCGGCGCTTGCTAGCTTTGTCAGCGCATGCGCCAATTCCTTGTTGAATGAATCCCGGCGCAAACTGCCGACGATGACTTCGATTCGATAGGCCATTGCTGTCGCTCCTTTCGCTAAAAATCACACTTGAGATCTGCACAGCACTTCGATCATAGTTGCGATGGCGCGTAGCGGTAGGCCATTTTGCGCGCACCCCAGCCCTGTGTCGGCCCGTTGGGGGTTTGCGCCCGCCTTTCCACAAGTTTTTCCACAGAAACTGTGGATAACTTGCTTTCCTCGAAGGATGCTTACGCTTTGTCACAATTGTGACATTTCCGTGACAAAATCATTGACTGCCGTTTGTCAACAAGCGGCATCCCCGCCCCAACCGAGGGCTTGGAACTCGGAATGGTGAAGTTCGCATTCCGGGTGGAGTGCCGAGTAGTCTTGTAGACCCAATGCTAAAGGCGTACTGCGGATCGTCCCATGAATTGAATCATTCGTGCAGCGACTTGAAGAGCACGCGGACGGCGGTGGGGGGGCGGCCAATTACGGCTCGTCCGTCACGAGTGACAATTGGGCGCTGCAACAAGATCGGGTTCCCGGCGATGGCCTCGTAGAGGGCGGCATCCGTCAACGCCGGGTCGGCAAGTCCCAACTGGTTGTACTCCGGTTCGTTGTCCCGGATCATCTCGCGCACCGGACCGCCGAGCATTCGGTGCAATTTCTCGAGTTCCATGACAGTGAGCGGATTCACCATGTATTCGACGATGACGACGGGTTCGCCAGATACATTGAGCTCATTGCTAACGAAATCGCACGCAGATCGCGATTTCGAGCAGTTTGGGTTGTGATAAATAGTGATCACTTTAGTTGGGCGCCGATTTTAAAAACTTTGCTTTTTTGGGTGGGGATGGAAGTCGGCGAACCGGCACCCCGGCCTGAAATGCCGGTTGTAAAAATAGTTGCCGGGCGCGCTGCGATTCTCAAGAGTTTGCCTCGATTTTTAAGCGGCTCAATTCTACGAGGAAGTTCGCGGAAGCAGCCATGGACGGTTCTAAGCCAACGCGATCGCGCCGCCTTGGCGGACATGTTAACCGTGCATGTGCTATGCGTGGGCTGTTTTGCGCACACGCCAGGGACGCTGCACTCCTTTATGCGCATAAACCGCGGGAAGCGCAAGGCAGCCATATCCAGTGCCTGACATCGCACCTCGGCGCGCCTTCGCACGTCCCAGCCGAGAAGGAATTCCCCCGGGAGCTAGATCGTGAATTGCGCAAATAGTTGGTCTTAAAATTTCTCAACCACAACAGCGCGAGCCCCGTGGGGGGGCACACTCACCTTCACGGCATTGAACATCTGATTGTCCCGCTGATGACCTAGACACCAATGATGATCCGTTCGGATGCATTAAGTCGAATCCGGTGACACTAGATGCGGCGCAAATTCAAGCGCCCGTCGGGTGACAGACTGGCGCCGGAGGTTTTCAGGCGCTGCCGCATGACCCGGCACAGGAGAACAGCGCCATGAAGCAGATCCCTGCGCGGGCTGTGATGGATCGGGCCGATCTCCAATTCGGACTTGTGCACCTTGAAATACCGCTCGATACCCGAGAACGACTTTTATTCGGTTACAACCTCCTCTGCGGCCAGATCCTAGGTGTTGCTCACGAGCGCAGCTGCCGCCACGCCGCTATCAAGTCTCTCTCCCATTCTCCGCGTTGCTACAACGTAGACCTGTTCAAATGAATCCAAGGTTCGCAAACATTCATTGCTGATCGGAACGGAAGGAGAACGGCGTGCAGTCCGGCCAAGCTCCACGACTGGAAGGGAGTCACGTCAAAGACGCCGCATGTTTCCCGCCAAACCAGGACGCCCTACTTAAAAAAGTGTAGCGGCTCGGGCAGACATTGCAAAAAGAATGCGTGCATCAATCGCTGAACTCATTCGCGAAGCGCGCGTTCCTCATCGATTTCGCCGACATGTCGACCGCCATCAGCATGCCGGTACCTCTGAAAGGAATCCGTGCCGCATTCACCCCGGACCGGGCGCTGGAGCGGGTTCAAAATTTTTGATGGCCACCTGTTCATCAATCTCGCGCTAGCGTGAGAGGCACGTGCGTCTCTGCGCGACTTTATGCGCATAAACCTCTCCCAAATGACCATTTGTCGCCAACTCGCCACATAAATTCATTGAAATATAAGTCTTTCACGGTAGAATTCCTCAATCTCTTAAGGAGTGAATAAATTGGCAGCGGAAATTGTCGCGGTAACTCAGCAAAAAGGCGGAGTCGGGAAGAGCACCATCGCCATGCACCTCGCCGCAGCCTTCCAAGAACAAGGAAAGCGCGTTCTCGTAGTTGATGCAGACGGCCAAAACACATTGATTCATTGGGCAAGCGCATCCGCCGATGGCGAATCGGGCATCCCGTTTCCCGTCGTCAACCTCGCCGAAGCCGGCAGCCAGATTCACCGTGAAATCAAGAAGTTCATCAGCGACTACGACGTGATTGTGGTCGATTGCCCACCGTCCATTACCGAAAAAGTTTCCGGTGTAGTGCTGTTGGCAGCGTCCGTCGCCATCATTCCCACGTCTTCATCCCCCGCGGATTATTGGTCCAGCGTCGGCCTTGTTAAGCTCGTTCAACAGGCGCAAGTCATGAACGAAGACCTGCGTGCGGTGTTCCTTCTCAACAAGACAGAAGAGAAGCGAATGCTGACACGTGAGTTAAAGCGTGCGCTCGAGGAACTGGGTTTCCCGCTATTGAAGACGCAGATTCCAACTCGCGAGGCCTACAAGCAAGCGATGGCCTTAGGACAAACGGTATTGCAGATGAGCGACCGCGGCGCCAAACTCGCCGCGGCCGAGATCCGCGCATGCGCCAAC
>JAXDQB010000177.1:0-5217 GCA_034668065.1 Paraburkholderia sp. | reverse complement strand
CAGCCCTCGGCGCTGCTACGCACCGAGCTTGCGGCGATCGGACGAGCCGGCGAAGCCGACATGATGCGGGTGACCGGCGGCAGCAACTCGCATCGCGGCGCGATCTGGATCGTCGGCCTATTGGTTGCGGGCGCAACGATCTGTCATGACGGCGGCAAGACGTGGGATCCGCGGCAGGTGTGCGAACTCGGCGCGCAGATCGCCTGCTTTCCCGACCATGAAGCGGTAACACCCGACAGCAATGGGGCATCGGTGCGCGCACGTTACAGCGTAGGCGGTGCGCGTCGCGAGGCGCAGTATGGTTTTCCACACGTGCTGCGCGCGGGGCTGCCCACGCTGCAGGCGGCGCGCAGCAGCGGACACAGCGAGGACGCGGCGCGTATTGATGCGTTGATGTCGATCATGACGACACTCGACGACACTTGCCTGCTGCACCGGGCCGGGCCGCCCGCGCTCAGTGCAGCGCAACGTGGGGCGCACGAAGTGCTGTCCCGCGGCGGTAGCGCGAGTCTTCCCGGCCGAGCCGCACTCTACCGTCTCGATCGAACGTTGCTGACTTTGAATGCATCGCCCGGCGGAGCAGCCGATTTGCTCGCCGCAACCCTTTTCATCGACAAGCTGGTGCGATACGGCACCGGCGGGAGCAAGAGCGTATGGAACATCTGACGTTCGACTACTCGGCGCAACGCGCCGTCAAAGCGCGCTCGCATGTGGGCGTGGTCGGTTCGGGCGATCTCGAGGTGCTGCTGTCACCCAACGACACAATGGCAGCGCGCGTGGTTGTCAACACGAGCGTGGACGGCTACAGCCACATCTGGAAAAGCGTGCTCGATCGATTCTTCACGCGTTACGACGGCGCCGCGGCCATCGAAATCAACGATTTCGGTGCGACCCCCGGCGTGGTCGCATTGCGGCTCGCCGAAGCAATCGAAGCGGCTGAAGCGGCTGGAGCGGCTGGAGCCCAGAGTCAAGGAGGCGGCAAATGACATCTCAGGTCCTCGCACCCCCTCCGTTCATCGCGAACGAGAGTTTCATCGAAATGACCGCCCGCGAGCGCGCCCAGGCGTTGCTCGATAAGGGAACATTTCGCGAGTTGGTCGGGCCCTTCGACCGGATGATGTCGCCGTGGCTGCCGCTGCAGGGGATTGTCTGTCAGGCCGACGACGGTGCCGTCATTGCGCGCGGAACGATCGACGGCGAGCCCGCTGTGGTGGCCGCCATTGAATCCGCCTTCCAAGGCGGCAGCATCGGCGAAGTATCGGGCAGCAAGATTGCCGCCGCGCTTGAACTCGCCCTGCGCGATTGCGAAAGCGGACGGCTCGTGCGCCCGCTCATCGTCTTCGAAACCGGTGGCGTGCGGCTGCAGGAAGCGAATCTCGGCCTTGCCGTCATCGCCGAGATGCAGTCAGCGATTGTCGCATTGAGAAAGTACGTGCCGGTGGTTGGCATTATCCCAGGCATGGTCGGATGCTTCGGCGGGATGTCGCTCACCGCGTCACTGTGCTCGCATCTGATCATGACGCGCCAGGGAAGGCTCGGCATGAACGGGCCGGAAGTCATCGAACAGGAAGCCGGCATCGAAGAGCTCGATGCAAGCGATCGCCGGCTTGTCTGGCAGTTGATTGGCGGCGCGCAGCGGGTCGCAGCGGGGTTTGCCGATGCGCTCGTTGAGGACGACGCGAGTGCCATTGCAACAGCCGTGCACGTTGCGTTCGCGCGCGGCGTGCGGTCTGCCCATCGAAGCGAACAGGTCGACGCTTACCTCGCACGTCTCGCCCGCATCGATCCGCAAAACGTGACGCCCGAATCGATGCGAGCCGTGTTTCGCGCCGGTGCCGGCGACGACAGCGGCGCTGCGGCCCCATTCGTAAGGACTACTGAGGAGAAGCGATGAACGATGCAATGCCCACGCGCGGCCAGCGCTGGCTGCGCGCACTGGCAGGCGAGCCGCGAACGCCCGTGCCAGGGCCCGCGCCCGTCTGGTACGCCGATGCACCGCTTGGCGACGACAAGGCGCGGTTCATCGCAGTCGTGCCTGATCCCGGAAACCGGTTTCCACGCGCGAAGGAAAACGTCGTTGGTCTCGAGCAAGGCTGGTTGCTCGCACGCACGGTGCGCGAAGCGATCGCAGAGGATGCGAAGGCCGCTCGCCGGCGGCCCATCGTCGCGATCGTCGATGTCAAGAGCCAGGCGTACGGGTATCGTGAGGAAATGCTCGGCATCCACCTCGCATGCGCAGCGGCAGTGGATGCCTACGCTTGTGCGCGCCAGGCGGGTCATCCTGTCGTCGCACTGATCGTGGGGCCCGCGATGTCGGGCGCTTTCCTTGCGCACGGCTATCAGGCGAACCGGATTCTCGCGCTCGATGCGCCGGGCACGATGGTGCATGCGATGGGCAAGGACGCCGCCGCCCGCGTCACGCGGCGTTCCGTCGAAGCGCTCGATGCGCTTGGCGAAACGATCACGCCGATGTCTTACTCGCTGTTCGCATTTGCCAAGCTCGGGCTGCTCGATCGCTTGATCGAGGATGTCGACGCCGATGCGCCGAGCATCGAACAGATCGCGCGCGTGCGTGATGCATTGATCGAGGCAGCCGAGAGCGCACGCCAAGGTCCGCGGGATCTGTCCCGCCGGCTCGCTTCCGAATCCGCCAGGACGACGCGCGCCGCTTCGATCGAGGTGCGGCGCCGGCTCGCCGAGCAGTGGAACGACGCCTGAGGAGATGCGCGCCCATGCGGGCCGAGCGACAACACGAACCATGACCGACATTCGTTACCGTCCGCACGATCTCTTGAAGCTACGGAGTTGCCCAGTTGCGGTTGATGCGCCCGGGTGGGCGCACGCTGCGTTCGCCCGAGCGGCGTTCGCTGTTGTGCGGCGCGCCGCGGCGGCACCGGGCACGGTCGCCGTGGGCCTGCGCGGCACGACGCGCGCCGAGCGCTACGGCACGTATATCGACGAACGCGACGTACAGGCGTGGGTGCCGCCCGAACGTCTGGTCCTCGCGCCTCCCCCCCCCGGGCGCGATTTGCTTGCTCCGTTCGTCATGTTGCGCTCGTTAAGGGATAACCCGTGTCTGTCCAGCTTCGAATGGGGCCCAACAGGCAGCACCGGGTTTGAGCTCGCAACGGGCATCCCCGCGATTACGCCGTCGAGCGATCTTGACTTGCTGATTCGCACCCCCGCCGCACTGACTCATGAGAGGGCAGAAGCATTGCACTTTGAACTGCAAGCATGCGCGGCACGAGCGGGCGTGCGTACCGACGTGCAACTTGAAACGCCGGCAGGCGGCGTGGCACTCGCCGAATGGGTCATGCGCAAATCGCTCATCATGGTGAGGAGTTTTGACGGACCACGTCTCATTGCCGATCCTTGGTTTGCCAACCCGACACGCGCGAGCGGAGACGACTGATGCTCGCTTGTCTCTTTCCGGGCCAAGGCGCACAGAGCGACGGTTTTCTTCATCGATTGCCGCCCCATCCCAGCGTGCAAGCAACAATCGCCGAAGCCTCCGATGTGCTTTCGTTAGATGTCCTTACAATCGACACGCCCGAGGCATTGCGATCGAGCGTTTCCGTGCAGATCGGGCTGGTTGTGGCCGGCGTGGCAACGGCACGGCGCCTTGCCGACGAAGGTTTCGACATAGCACTGACCGGAGGTTTGTCCGTCGGTGCCTATGCAGCCGCGGTCGCGTGCGGCGCACTCGCATTCTCCGACGCGCTGCGTCTCGTGAAAAAACGCGCTGAATTGATGGAGCGCGCATATCCGAGCGGCTATGGTCTGTCCGCCATCGAGGGCTTGACCGAGCATCAAGTCGAAGTGCTTGCCAGCGATGCGCCCGGCGGCGAAGCGTCACGCGTTTATATCGGCAACGTCAACGCGCCTCGCCAGATCGTCGTGGCAGGCTCGGAAGCGGCCCTTGACGCGTTCAACGTACGCGCGCTGGCCGCCGGTGCGCATCGGGCAATGCGGCTTGCGGTGAGCGTGCCCTCGCATTGCGAGCTGCTCGCGCAGGCGTCCGACGAACTGCTCGCCTACGCCGCCGACGTTCCGTTTCGCACGCCTCGCGCCATCTACGTCGGCAACCGCACCGCTCGCCCGCTGCGCACGGCAGAAGCGATTCGCGCAGACCTTGCAACCAACATGCGGCATACGGTGCGCTGGTTCGACGCGCTTACCGTCATCATCGAACTCGGTTCGACCTTGCTCGTCGAGGCGCCCCCCGGTCAGATCCTGACTTCGATCGCACAGTCCGCGTATCCAGATGTACCAGCCCTCTCGGCCGGCGCGATGCCCGACGAGCGGCTAATTTATCTCGTGCGCAAACGGCTCGACGTGGGATAGGTCCGCATCTTCAGCAGTCCTCACGAATTGCGCTTTACTGTTCGCGATCGCAGAAGATCGCGGTGATGTGCGGCCCAACATGGTGCACGATGGCCGAACTCTGAGCCACAGTGACAGCGGACTGAACGTCCTGTGTGGCGCCCCAGACCACCGCGCCATAGGCCGAGGTCGAAAGCCGCTTGCCGGCGCCCTTTCGAAAAAGCGGATCGCCCTCCTCGTATCCGACGATCGCAAAGACGTGAAACCCGAACGCGTGCAGATCGGCTCCGTGGGCGGGATCGAACGCGTTGATCGAATTGCTTTCCACATGAAAGGGCAGCCGATCGATCGAACCGTCGCCGATCAGTGTGCTGATGAAATCGTGGGCACTGACAGTGCAGTGCAGCAGATCGTCGAGCGAGGCGCAAAATCCCTCTGCCGGCCATGCAACGGCGGCGACAAAAGCTGCGGCGGTAACGAGACTTTTCATGAGCCCAGGAGAATCGAAACTATGCGTGCAAGCAGTCGAGCTTAAGAGCTAACGGTACGGGATTGCCCGTCTCTCGAACTGCCCGTACGTCCATTCAGGCACGCACTTTACCGTCTTTACGCGCATTCTGCTGTGCGATCCGAGCACCGCATAACTGACCGCGCGCAGTCGCACACAGCACATCTGAAAACCGGATATATTGCGACGGTTGGGCGGTTGCGCCGACACACCGACCTGCTCGGTCCTACACGTACCTCGAGGAAAAAAGTGATGAATGCGGCACTGAATCCGGCACTCAGATACGACTTTCGCAGCGATACGGTCACCCGCCCAAGCCCCGCGATGCGCGAGGTCATGGCTGCAGCCGAAGTCGGGGACGACGTCCTTGGCGACGATCCGACCGT
>JAXDQB010000176.1:0-4087 GCA_034668065.1 Paraburkholderia sp. | reverse complement strand
CGTCGCGCCGCTCGTTGCGCTGGAGGGCGAGGCCAGCGGCGCGCTGGTAGGCGTGGGATGCTGGCATTTCGAAGCCGACGGCAACCACACCGTGGTGCGCTACGACTGGCACGTCAGGACTGCCAGTGCCTGGATGAATGCGCTCGCGCTCGCGCCGCTCGCGCGGCTAGCGTTCCGCTGGAATCACGATTCGATCATGCGCGAAGGCGGCCCGGCGCTCGCGCGCCTGCTCGATGCTCGTCTTGTCGGCATCGAACAGCGGGCCTGTTGAGCGTTATCGCCCTGTCGCCCCGTCGCACTGTCGCACTGGCGAAGAACAGGACAAACGCTCCAAGAAACCCTACACTTACCCGCGGCCGGTCCTCGGATCGATCTCCACCCCAGGTCGAAATTGGGTTGGCATGGGGTCAGAATTGTTGAAATGGCGCTGACTGGCCCCGCGCCAGCCACCCACTTTCTGCAGCCGCTTAGTAGATGAATCATTGATGTCCAGCAAGCGCGCCTCGCCGCTCGCCCGTCTTACAGAGCATAGCGTGTCGGCGCAAGAGCGTGCCGGCGAACCGACGCGGCAACTGGTGAATCCGGCTTGGCTCGTTGCGCTGTTGGCCGGCCTGCCGGTTGTCGCCGCGCCGGCGCGACTCTGGCGCCTTTTTGAGGTCGGCAGCGACGGCGCCATTGCCTTTGCGCAGGGACACATTCCCGGGGCGGGTTACATCGACACCGGGGAACTGGAGCGCGGCCCCCGCTGGAACAAGGTTCCAGACCACGAGTTGCTGCGCGTGCTGCTTGGGCACGGCATTCGATACGACACCACGGTCATTCTCTATGGTCGCAGCACCCTCGCGGCGGCACGGGCCGCACACCTGATGCTGTACGCGGGCGTGGAGGATGTGCGCCTGCTCGACGGCGGTTTCGCGATGTGGCAAGCCGCCGGCTGTCCGATGGAGGCGGGCGGGCCACACGCCTGCGCGGCACTGGCCGACTTCGGCACGCGCCTACCTGCCCGCCCGGACTACCTGATGAACACCGATCAGACGCGGCAACTGCTGCAGCGGCAGGATGGTGTGCTGGTCAGCGTCCGGACCTGGAGTGAGTTCACCGGACGGACTTCAGGCTACGACTATATCGAGGCCCGGGGCGAGATTCCGGGTGCACGCTGGGGACGTGCCGGCCGCGACGGCGACGTCAACAGCATGAGCGACTACCAACGCCCGGACGGCACCATGAAACCGCATGACGAAATCCAGGCATTCTGGCGGCAGGCGGGCATCTACCCGGGGCGTCGCATCGCTTTCTACTGCGGCACCGGTTGGCGCGCCTCGCTCGCGTTTTTCTCCGCGTGGCTAATGCGCTGGGAGAGCATTAGCGTGTACGACGGCGGCTGGTGCGAGTGGAGCAGCGACGCCGCCAACCCGGTGGCGGCCCGCGCGCGCGGTGCCGAACCCCAGCCGCCCCCAGAGACCGCGCTCGAATCCGATGTCATCTGCGACGGATAACATTGACTGGCCGCGGCTAAGGCATGACCGTCGTAGCGGCGCCTCACACGCCTAGCTCATCCAGAATCTGTTCAGCGAGAAAATCACAAAGCGGTCGCGCGGAGCCGGAACTGCGGGCGAGAACGACCTCGAGTTCCGCAAGCGCTGGTAACCCGTCGCTCTGAGTGAGCTGCACGAGATGACCCGGTACACTGCATCGTGCGAGCGGCGCCACCGCAAGGCCCGCTTCAACCATGCTGATAAGCCCCAGCAAGCTGGGACTCTCGTAGGACATTCGATACTTGATGCGCTCACGCTTAAGCGCGCTTACGGCGTGAGCCCGCGCAGTACTGCCTTGCTCGAATACGGCGATTGGAAGCGGGCGCTCCTTCCACACCTTTCTCGTGGCCGACCCAGCCCAAACCATTGGCTCGTTCCGAATGAACTCACCCGCAACGCCTCTCGACTTCGTGATGATGGCGAGGTCAAGCGTATTGTCTTTGAGCAATGGAGCAAGCGCACTGCTGGGCATGCCGATCACGCGTATTTCCACGCGCGGGTGAGCTACGGCGAACTTTCCCAAGACTGTCGGCAACAAGGATGCGGCGTAATCGTCAGGTACGCCAATGGTCACACGGCCTTTCATTTCCGGTCGGACTACCAATGCCCAAGCCTCGTCTCTCATCGCAAGCATTCGACGCCCGTAGTCCAAAAGCATCTTGCCTTCTGAGGTAATCGCCACTGCACGGGTAGTGCGGACGAAAAGCGGCTTGCCAAGCGATTCTTCAAGCGCCTTGATTTGCATGCTCACTGCCGACGGGGAGCGATGCACGGTCTGCGCACCACGAGCAAACGATCCCGTGTCCGCGATCGCCACCAGCATTTCGAGCACGTCTAAATCGAGCCTTTTCATTTTATTCAGAAAATCTGAACTAAAAGCTCAGTTTAATGCGTTTTACTCGGCCATGCGTCCAGTCGATACTATGACTCTCAACCATAAGGAGAGCCTTTTGATGCAAGGCACGACGTCAATTTACGGATTCCTGGCAGTGGGTGGAATGCTCGCCGTGACGCCTGGGCCGAACATGGTCTACGTCATGTCGCGGTCCATCGCACAAGGACGCTCGGCCGGGTTGATGTCTCTCGCTGGTGTGATGATCGGATACCTCTTTTATATGTTTGGGGCGGCTTTCGGCATCACGGAATTTTTTCTGAGTGTGCCTTACGCTGAAAGCCTTTTAGGCGCCGTCGGCGCTCTCTATTTGTTCTACTTGGCGTGGCAGGCGGTAAAGCCCGGCGGCCGGTCCCCGCTTGAAGCCCGTGATCTGCCACGCGAACGGCCTCGTCGGCTTTTCGCGATGGGAGTGACCACCAGCCTATTGAATCCCAAGCTGGCGATGCTCTTTCTGTCACTCTTGCCGCAATTCATTGACTATCGGGACGGTAGCGTTCTCAGGCAATCACTGGTGCTCGGTTCTTCCTTGATTATCGCGTTCGCGTCAGTCAACGGCTTCGTGGCAATTTGCTCCGGCAGCATGGCGGCGTTCTTGTCCCGTCGACCGGGACTTTTGACGGTCCAACGCTGGGCCATGGGAGCGGTCTTGATGGTCCTGGCCGCAAGCATGGCCCTTGACGCATGGCGGCACGGTCCGGTTTATATCTAAAGCGGACCTTGGTCAACGTCCGCATAGGGTCAATCTTGCAAGTTCGATGTCGACACTTGGCTGGCTACCCCGGCCTCGCGTCGACCTTCAGCAGTCAAATCGCAACTGTTCGCCAGCGAACACTCATTTCAATTTCAAACAAAGGGTATTGTCAGAATTTACCAGCATCGCGCCAGTCGATAACCGATTGATTTAAAAGGTCTTTTAAAGGTCTTTTATCTTTTCACTTAAAACGGCGCGCCATTTTGCGCCTTTGGAAAGGGTTACGTCTTCGATTTCCCACATTGCTGACCTAAGGTGGTCAGGAGGCGGCGTCCAGTAGCGGCATCACCTCGCACTCTCAGCCAATAAATGGTCCTTGTTCCTGAGCGAGCGCGTGGACCTATTCCGGAGACAAAGAATGAAAAAACAGCTTTCGTTCGCGTTGACGCTTGGGACATCGGTTTTGCTCGCAGCGTGCGGCGGAGGATCGGACAACACTGCCACCACAACCAAGCCAACCATCACCGCCAACATCGCGGTGCCCAATTCGGCAACCCCGCCGTTCAGTTTCGACATCAGTTACGCCGATAGTGGCAAGTACTTCCTTGCGGACCGCAACAACAAGGCGGTCGACGTGGTCGACACGAAGAGCAACACGCTCATCGGGCAGATTACAGGCACTGGCGCCTCCGCCTTCACCGGCGTTAATTCGAACACCGATCTTGCCGGCCCTGATGGACTCGTCGGGATTCCCGGCACGAGCACCCTTTATGCCGGCGATGTAAATTCGATCAAAATAATTAACATCTCCACGCAGCAAGTCGTCGGCACTATCGCAGTCCCTCCAATCAACGCGACTTTGTCCCCGCACCGCGTCGACGAAGGCTGCTACGATCCGGACGATAGCCTGGTGATGTTTTCGAGCCCGGGCGAGACGCCCCCGACTGCGACTTTCATTTCGACGAA
>JAXDQB010000175.1:0-4141 GCA_034668065.1 Paraburkholderia sp. | reverse complement strand
CCGAGGCCGAACCCTTCCATCGGATTCGGTTGTGACATCGGCGAGAGGATGGATGCCCCGATTGCCGTTCCAAGTACGCTGAAGATTAAGTAGACGATAAGGGACAGGATTACGCCGGCGAAGACGGCGCCCCACGAAACGCGCGGCAGGCCATAGGGGCTGGCAAAAAGTCGCATAGCTTTCCTCTCTGAGTAGGGATGCGCACAAGGCGCAAGCGTTACGGATAAAACACTGCGATTGCCGCAATGCGCGTTCCCGAAGCGCTTTGTCCCTTGCCTCGACTGCGGGCATGCTGCGCCCCCATTATTCTTTTTGTGCAAAATCTCCGACAAAATCCGCGGACCATCGTCCAGGCAGCGTTACCCGCGTCTCGACCTGCCGAGTGCCGCTGCGCGCGCAGCAAGGATGCCGCCCAGGGCGCCCCCGATGTGGCTTTGCCACGACACACCCGGATACAACGGCAGCACGCCGAAGAGCATGCTCAAACCGTAGCTGCCAGCGACGCACAGTGCCACGAGTATCGAGAGAACGTGGCGAGTGTAGAAGCCTCGGGCGACAAGGTAGCCGGCGTAGCCGAACACCAGCCCGCTGGCACCTATGTGGACCGAGTACGATGCGCCTAGCAGCCAAGCGCAGATGCCCGCACCCAGCATGCCGCCTAACGTCGCCTGCCAGAAGTTGGCGATTCGTGGCCACATGCATAACCAACCGAGGATGAGCAGGCCGCTCGTGTTCGCCATAATGTGTCCAAGGCTCTCATGCAGCCACGGCGCGAACACAATGCCCTGCAGACCGCCGAGCGTGCGAGGCACCACGCCATGCCGGTTCAGATGCAAGGACGGCAGCGCGGCCGATACGAAATAGACCAGCCACATGGAGCCGACAAACTGGGCGAGCAGTAGAACGCGCGCCTTGACCTGCGCGCCCAGCGCACTTGCGGCGGAGGTCGCGCGAGCGAGCGTTCCCGAGAGTTGCGGCATTGCAAATTACTCCAAACGATATGGGCGAACCTTTACACACACTCGGCAGGCAACGTCTATTGCGAAGCGTGCGTGGCGTGAAGGGACATGGGTGGTCACCCGCTGGTGCGTGAAGCACGACATGCATGCTGCCACATTGGCTGGCGCAATGTGCCGGTCACCGCTCAATCACGCTCAATCACACCCATAGCAATTATTGTTTTGCGTTGACAAAGCTGAGGGATAAAAATCTCCCCCAACGTCAGGAGATGACGTTCAAAACCCGCACAGGCCCGATGCCCAAGCGGGTTGATACCGGCGACACCGGCACGTACAAACGGGTCTCTCCCGAGGCCCCGGAGCGCGCCGTGCCATTGAAAGAAGTCGCGGCGCTGTTTGCGCCGCCAGCTCAAAGCAAAAAGGCGGCTGGCCCTTGGGTCTGTCCTGACAAAACACATTCGTGGAAGCATGATGTACGCGGATAATATCGAGAAGTTCGCAAAGGTCGGTGCCCATAAAGTATCGGCGATCCTACGTTCGCCGCTTGCATTCTTGATAGGCGCAGCGATGGCCGGGGCCTACATCGGCTTCGGCGACATACTGATGTTTTCGGTCGGCTCGCATGTCGACCCGGCTTTTTCCCATTTGATCATGGGCGCGGTTTTCGCCTGTGCGCTGACCATCGTTGTGTTCGCCGGCTCCGATCTATTTACCGGCACCGCGATGTATATGCCGCTCGCAGCGCTTCGAAGCGAGACCGGCATCGGCGGCATGGTGCTGGTGTGGGTAGTGTGCTGGGTTGGAAATTTGATCGGCGCTGTCGTTCTCGCGGCCATTCTTCACGCAGCCGGCGGAGGGGTGCTTCTGAACGACGGGTCTGGCGTTTTCTTCAAGGCGGTCATCGCGAAGATGACAGCGCCGGGCATTCAGCTGTTCGCAAAGGGCGTGCTGTGCAATTGGCTGGTATGTTTGGCAATTTGGATGGCAGCCCGGACCAACAGCGACAGCGCGAAGCTCGGCCTTATTTTCTGGCCAGTGTTTGCGTTTGTCGCGAGCGGTTTCGAGCACTGCGTCGCGAACATGTTCGTATTCGCACTGGCATTGATGGCCGAGCATCCGGCCGAGATCACGCTCGCCGGAGCGATCCACAATGAAGTGTTCGTCACGTTGGGAAATCTTGTCGGCGGCGCCGTGTTCATGGGCCTTGGGTATTGGTTGCAGGAAGGCGGAATGGGTCATCCGTCAACGGTAAGCACGCCTCCGATGGCCCGGGGTCGGACGAACTGACCTGCGATTAGGCATCCGCTTAACCACTGCTTGGCCACTGCTTGACCCGGGATGCAGTCGCTCCCGGGAGGCGGCGGTTCACTTAGGAACAAGCTTGCGCATTTCCGGCGGGCCTATCCTGGGTCCTATATCTTGGATGTCGACTGACAACTTGACGGGAAACCGGCCCGGTTTTTGCGAAGCTTCGCCGCATCATCCGCACAAAGAAAA
Organism: Paraburkholderia sp.; assembly: GCA_034668065.1. Lineage (GTDB taxonomy): Bacteria > Pseudomonadota > Gammaproteobacteria > Burkholderiales > Burkholderiaceae > Trinickia. Next base: position 1,685 of record JAXDQB010000175.1, on the reverse strand, counting down.
AGCTTCCCTGGCGGCTATCTCACAACTTCCATAAATGCCCGCGACCGTGCAGTCGGCAGCCACGCACTCGAGGGTGCTGCCGCCCAGCGTGAGAACGAAGTGCCGCAAGCTATCGCTTAGCTGGCTTTGGCCCCAGGACTCCGTGACCAGCGAGGAGTTCTTGACCTCGTGAACGGAGAATTTGCGCAAGCCATGTGACGCCAGAGGGTGAGCGTACAGATCCTCGCTGTTCGGCGGCCCGAACTGATGGAAAGTCGCATCCGAAAACACGACGACACAGGATGGATCATCACTCTCGTCGAATGGCCCAAAACGTTCAAAGTCAGTTTCGACGATACGATATGCAACAGCCACTCGCCGCTCATTCGCGACAACGAACGGCCCCGAAGCACCAGCGGCAGGACTGGGAACAGAGTCGAGCAGGACTACCACGTCCTGCCACTGGGAATCGAAGGTGCTCATCTACCTCTCGTCGTTCGTTATGCAACGGCCGCCGTCACCGTCTTGGCCGCGCCCTTCTTTGCTACGGCTTTCTTTGCTACGGCCTTCTTTGCTACGGCTTTCTTTGCTACGGCCTTCTTTGCTACGGCCTTCTTCGGCGCGCCCGTCTTGACCGCCGAGCTGGCCTTCTTCACATTACCCGTAGCAGCCACAGCCCCTTTTTCACCCTGAACCAAAAACGCAGAGCGATCTTTAGCGGCCGCGAGCCAGGCAGGTGCGGGTCCACGTCCGCTCCAAGTCGCTCCAGTAGTCGGATTGAGATACTTCGGCGGCAGCTTGCCCGTCGATACCGCTTTACCCGCAGATTTTCTGGTGCGCTTCGTCTCGCTGACAACACCTGCGCCTGTCACATCGGAGGCGTCAATGAGAAACTTCGAGCGGTCCTTCGCGTTTGCAATCCACAGCGGCGCGCGAGCAAAACCGCTCCACGTTGCGCCCGTTTTCGGGTCGCGATATTTTGGCGGCAGCTTGCCCTTCGCCTTGTACCCAGCGTTCTTCATGAGGCCCGCGTTGCCAACACGCTTGGCGCCTGGCTTGCGCCCGCGTTTTGCGCCGGCCTTCACCGTACCGGCAGAGCCATCGATGTCCGCCGTGGTCAGTCCATGTTCTGCTAGCAGCACCTTGATATCGGCAATGACAGAGGCGTTCTTTTTGCGCAGAAGTTCGTCCGCTTTCTCTTGCAGCTTGTTGATTCGGCTCTGCACTTGTTCCAACGTAACCATTCATCCTCCCACAATCCATCCGCCGAGCGTGATCCACAACTCTGGGCTGATAAGACTAGGGAGTTGTGAGCTGCGCGCCGGCCGGCGGAAATACCCAACGCGCTGTCGTGCGCGCACTATATCCCTTGTTACACGCAAGCGAAAGGCCCTGGCTTATCTCAATTCTAAATCCGAGTCTTTTATATCCGCTAAGGAGAAGCCCGGAAACATGGATTTTCAGTTTGGTCGGCGTCGGCGGGAGAGTGATCTCGATGTGTCGCTCGCTACCCACAGCCCACGGGGCCAGCACCGAAGCGGCATAAAACATGTGGCGCCTTAGTGAACCTTTTTGCTTGCTCGAAGCCCTACATTTGAAACGCAGCGTAACGGCTCGGTCACTTTGTTCCGTTGATGCCGCCGCTTGTCCACCGCGATCGGGGCAATAACAAGGGGTAACTCAATTGGCAGACGCGTCCCAAAGTA
>JAXDQB010000174.1:0-8576 GCA_034668065.1 Paraburkholderia sp. | reverse complement strand
GGCGTCGGCAGACAGAGCAAACACCGCGTACATTTGCTCTTCGTTGAAGCCTGAACTCCGAGCTGACCTTTTCTGTGCGCCGAAAACTGCACGAGATGGGAAAGAAGCTTCCTTTCTGGGGCGGTTTTGCGCTGTCGCTGGGCTCATTGGACTGGAGCGCCCCCTCCTGAAGGGCGAAGGGAGATCCTGACGTTCTGGTGTGGTCGACTTAGCGGTGATGAGCGACACACCATTCCGCGAGGCGCTCGACGCCTCATTTGATGACATGCCGTCGTGCGCATGTTGTATGTGTGCAGAAGGAGAAATGCGACTAGACACGGACTCGAGTGAATTTGTGGTTACGGTTGCTTGCTGATCTCGATCAGACGAGGATACATGCCAGCATGGGCTGGTGTCGCGGATATTTGAAGCAATGGACTCACTGCAAGCGCTCGATATTGTAGAACCTAGTGTCTCCAAATGCCTGGACACGACAGGTTGGACATGCGAGAAATTGACGCGATGTGCGAAGTATTGAGGTGTACCTAATGGAACACCCCCCAGAAAGTCCATCCGGAAAGAGTCCTCCCACTTACAGCATCAGTTTGCGGAAATACCTGGACATCTCGCCGCAGCACAAACCCGAGCCGCCCGCAGACCACCGACGCAAAGCCGCCGCCAACGACGACGCCTATGAAGATGCCTTGCAAGAAACCGTGCTATGCGTTGACCGACGAAATTGCCAAACCGCTCATCGCCTCATAGTCCCGACGCAAAACAGCAGCGTCCGTCCTCTCACTCCGATACCTGACCATGCGCAGACCCGCCGCCTCTGCGATCTCATCCTTGGTCGAGTCACGCCTACGCGCCGCATTACTTCGATGACTGCGATCGTCAAGCTCGATCACGTAGAGAACATGCCCATCGGCTCGACACACCACGAAATCAAAAATCTTCCGGTCAAACCGATTGCGCGACGAGCGATTACCACCCACGACATCGACCAGCGCCGCCATCGCAACCTGCGAATGGATCACAGCATCCGGCAACGCGCCACGCAGCGCACAGAAAAACTCGAACTCGCGAGCCGTCATAAGACTCCGCCTAACATACCTGACAGACCCACGCGCCGGGTGCCGCTTAGCTCGCTTAGCTATTTCCGCCATCATAATCATGGCGATCACACTGCAAGCCAGCAATATAAAAATGAATCCGCGCATCGAAAACCCAGAAAAAAGCACGGATATTCGTCCATCTACCGAATGAAAGTCAAGAAACCAAAGCAATCTCTCGCCTTGCCTAGCGAGAGCTTCACATATCAATGGCATTCTTAATTCGGTATTGCCTGTCGGCATCCAGAACAGGCCTATGCCTTGGATCCAGAAGAACATGAGCCCCGTCACACGTCGCCCAGTCCTCAATGACACACTCATGCTCACGACTACCGCATCGAGCGCACCATACTCCGGCCCCAGATGCGCGTAAGACTGAACCTCCGGCATCGAGTCGTTCAACGGCAAGTATCGCGATGACTGCCTCAACGAGCATTGGTTCACAACGCGCGCACAAGCCCGTCGCCGTCATCGGCGGCATGGCGTCAGGACTACAACGAGCCAAGGCCAGTCATCTTCGGCGCCGGCTTCCTCAGCCTGTACCCATCTGCGGTCCTCTCCCACAGGTCCGAGCGCGCGGCAGGGGCCAAGATCATGTTGACCCCCGAGCCGCCCTCAAATCTGAAGCCGAGCTTGCTGTAGGCTTCGCGCGACGCCTCATCCAGGTACTGCAGGTGGACGATTCCCGATCCGCCGTTCTTCATCGAATAGTTGACTGCCCCCTCGATAAGGGCTCCGCCTACGCCCTTCGAGCCAGGATGTGTCACGATGCCGTTGACGTGGACACTACGATCCTGAAGCAGGTCGGACCTCATGACTCCCACTGGCTTGCCACCCAGCATGAAGACGTGCTTACGATCGCCCGTCATGTGTTCGTCGAGAACGTTCTTTGCGCTTGCCCCGCGAGCGGTGCCCCGGAACTGTTGCATGTCCCTCTGGAAGCTCAAAGACATGTCGAACCACGTTTGATCATCAACGAGGAGAGGTTTGCCGTCCAATTTTCTGTTCGCTGCGGCAGAAGCGGTACCCGCCGTCTTGGCCGGGGCGGAAATCGGTGCAGCGCCGCGGATATCGGGCCGGTTCGTCGGCGCCTCCACTTGCGCCATCCCGGTCGATCCCGAGAGACGATGAGTCGGGTGCGACGCCGGCATACCGTGAGGCGATGTCGACGGATAGCTGGGCCGCAAAAATTGAGACGGCTGTTGCGACGCTTGAGAGTACAGCTGCGGCCTAGCGTGCGCGAACATCGGGGGTGGCGCCGCGGGTGTGCCGTTCGGCTTGTGAGATCCCCAAGACGGCTTGTCGTCAAGCCATCGTCGCTGACGCGCCCGAACTTGGGCGGCACGTGCGGACGGAGCGGGGTCCGAGTCGGGGGCGACGCCGGCATACCCTGAAGCGATGTCGACGGATAGCTGGGCCGCAAAAATTGAGGCGCCTGAGACGGCTGTTGCGACGCTTGAGGGTACGGCTGCGGCCTAGCGTGCGCGGCAATCGGGGGTGGCGCCGCGGGTGTGCCGTTCGGCTTGTGAGATCCCCAAGACGGCGGCGTTGCCGCCATGCCATAGCCGCTGACGGGCAGCGGCAACTGCGGACGGAGCGGCGTATGCGCGTATTGCGGTAACGCATGTGGCGGCATCGGCCGCATGTTGCTTGAGTTGATCTGCGCTCTATCCAGCAGCGTCGCCAACTGTTCTCGAGGCCGCGTGGAGGCCGCGCCGGGCAGCTCGGAATCATACTTGTGCCGTCTCGGCATCTCCCCAGGTGCTGGAAGCGGCCCATACCGCGGCCCCGAAGGCGGCGCGTTCCGGGCCGCCGTCGCCGTCGCCGTCGCCGGCGCGTAACCCGGACGGAGCGAGAAAGGGATGTCGAGGTGGGTCGCCCTGATCGGCAATCGCATGTTGCGCTCGTGGTCGAATCAATGCCTCCAATGTTAAGCCGCGCGAACCATGGGCGGATGCCGGCGACGCGAACACTCGTTCACGAACGCGAAGCGAGGGTTTCTGACGGATCGGCGCAATGTTGCGGACGCAACGAAATGGAACGATATAGGGGTTCCAAGCCCAACAACGGAACCGGGACCCTGTGTTGGAGCCGCTCCGGGCCTCAATGGCCAACATCCGAGACGCCACACACGACTCTTCATGGCCCGAAGGCGTCACCGTCATATAGAATAGTGCGCTTTGCCCCTACTCCCGTGTGGTTCAAAAATCTTCAGCTTCATCGTCTTCCGGCTCCTTGGGCCGTCACCCCCGATCAAATGGAAAAATGGCTGGCGCCCCATGCCTTTCAGCCGGGCAACAGTCTGCAGATGCAAAGCCACGGATGGGCGTCGCGCGACGATGGTGCGCTCGTTTATTCGACCAACGGGCAGATGCTTCTCACGTTTCGTGCAGAAAAAAAGCTGCTTCCGGCATCGGTCGTCAATCAGGTAACAAAGGCGCGCGCGCTCGAAGTGGAAGAGCAGCAGGGCTTCCCGCTTGGGCGAAAGCAACTGCGTGAACTCAAGGAGCAAATCACCGACGAACTGCTGCCGCGCGCGTTCAGCATTCGTCGCGATACCCGCGTATGGATCGACACGGTGAACGGCTGGCTCATCATTGATGCGGCTGCCCAGGCGCTAGCCGACGATGTTCGCGGGCTGCTCGTGAAATCGATTGATCAGTTGCCTCTTGCCAGCGTCCGCGTGGCCCTTTCTCCGGTAGCCGCCATGACGCACTGGCTGCTGTCCGGAGAAGCGCCGGCAGGATTCACGCTGGATCAGGAAACCGAGCTGCGTTCGAGCGGAGAAGGCAACGCCACGGTGCGATACGTCGGACACGCGCTGGAAACGGACGACATGCGTCGCCATATCGAAGCGGGCAAGCAATGCATGCGTCTCGCGATGACCTGGGACGACCGGGTCTCCTTCGTGCTGACGCCGTCGCTGACCGTTAAACGTGTCACGCCGCTCGACGTGATCAAGGAGGCAGCGGATCCCACCGCCCAAAACGACGACGAACGCTTCGAGTCAGATGTCACACTGATGACGGGCGAATTGGGCCGAATGTTGACCGACCTGGTCGAGGCCTTGGGCGGCGAACACAACGAGCCGATACGTCGGGCAGTTGCGGCCTGACGAAGAAAACAGGGCCGTGGCAAGCGTCTTTTCGCTTTACGAAATCGGCCCTTCCCCGAACTCATGCTTCTCTTTGCGAGCGGAAGATTTCTATCACCATCCGCTCTCAAAGCACATTCGGGCTCTTTCCAAGATTGAAATCGCTCACCGCCCTGTCGCCTCCGATTGCGATGCTCTCGTGATCAAGGTTGGAAATCCGACAATTCGAGAAAAAGAATTGGTTGCCGGAAAAGCCTTTTGTACCGACCCGGGCACGAAACGAGCGGTGGAACCGCGCGATCCCGATTGTTTGCGTCCGTTTTTTACAGTGTCTTTTTGTTGGGAACTCGTCTAAGGCACGAAAAAGCAACGTGCGCGGCACCTTCAATGTAGCCGCCGAATACGCACATCGGCTGATAACGCACCTTCGTCGCGGACGTCGTTGCGCCCTCGCAGCATTCAGGTGACTGATGACCGCGAGAGCAAACGCGTCCAACACCACCATATGTGACAGCGCAATTCGATGCCGCTCTCATTGCACAGTTGCTCCACAGTTCGCTGAACCGGGAGTACGAGAATCGACGGCACTTCGGTTTCCATGACAGATTTTCGGCCGGGCTGCTCGCAATGAAATCCCCCGTTGATATTCTTTGGCCCATCCCGGCCACCTCTTTTCCGGACTCTCGTCGAGCCGCCTGACAAAGGAATGCTCCAGTATGAATAACAACTACTCGAATTCATTTCCTCTCGGCTACCCTTACGCTGCCTACAACACCACAGGCGAACCACTGCGAGATTCGCGAAAAGTCGTAGCGACCGAGCGACCGCCACAACAACGAGCGCCCTTTGAGGCTTTTGCAACCTTTCCGCAACGTCCCAGGCAATGGAGGACTCAACCGACTCCGATGGCGGCGCAGATAAATCCTTATGCGTCCGCATACCCAATGGGAGGATATCCGGAGCGGCAGTACTCGATGACGCCGCAGCCGATGTATCCGAATCCGGAACCGTATCCGACTTCGGCGCCGGCCGCCGGGCCGTCGAGGCCGCGTACAAGAATCGCCAGCGTCACCGCCGTCGAAAGAAGTATGCAAGCAATGCAGCTGGACACCCAGGCTACCTCCTATAGCCCGCCATCGGAAGACTGGGCCATAGACATTTCAGCTGCGGACGATCTGAAAAGAGAAGCAGTCAGAGACCTCCTGAAACAGACCCATACACTCAGAATGGGTGTGGAGTGTGCCCGTGGCCGAGGAAGCGTTGCGGCATTCATGTATGCCCTCAAGGAGATTTTGTATCAGGCCCGGCAGGCTCCGGGGTCGCGCGGCCCGAACATTCAGGTGGTGTATCAAAACGGTGCCGAGCATAACCTTCAGCCGGTCCTCGGACCCAGCTTCAATCCGCAGCTTCCTCGCCAGAGGATACTGATCGAGGGAACCTCTGTTCTGTTCGTCAAGGAAGGGCATCTGCAGGCCAAGGATAAGGGATCGGGCCTTACGCTCGGCTATGTCGCGGCTAACGATGGCCCCGACCACCATGCGCATCGTTGGCTCGACGTGTTGTCGAGCGACGACGCGGGAGAAGTCTTTGCCGTTGGCGTCGGACAACCCTACGATTGGGCATACGGCGGCGGTCAATGCGTTCTCTTCCGAAGCAATAACGATCAGTTTCAAAAACATCTGAAGGGCATTCCAGATGGTTACCCTATTCGCATTCCGGAAATATCGGCTGCAGACCTCTCCAAGGAGCTTCAATTCGATCCAGACGGTAGAGCGGCATCGTCGCCGGAGCGTTTAGCGCTTGCCCACGTCTTCTGGAAGCTGCACCGTGCCAAGGCCGACGTGATGCCGATCTACGGGCTCCATCATCCGAATATGAAAAAGGAAGTGGGGCGAGAGGACGAACTGATAAGAAATCTTTGCGGTGGGATCCGTGAGGCTCAACGTAACGGCCTCCAATCCAAACCAACCATTCTTGTCGTGATTGGCGATTATTCCCAGGAGCTACGGCATTTTGGTGAAAATCCCGTCAGTTCGCGGCACAACCCCAATCAGGTGGTTTACGCGGGGGATCGAGACTCTGCAAAAAATGTATCGCAAATTAAAGACGGGCAAATATTTCTGCTGTATGCGGGCAAAGTGGAGCAGCGCTATTTTCAGCAGCTATTCCGCTTGAGTACCCTCCCGCCGGTCATAGAGGGGGCAAATTCGGCGAATATGTGCCAGAACATTGAGGGTAAGGCATATCTTCACATGAGCATGGACGGCACCAAGTTTCTCGATACCTCTTCGGAAAGGACAGGAATGCGACAGGCTCGTGACTTGTCTAGCCAGCTCCAGAACAACGACTTCAGAACAAGGGATGTTTTGCGCCAGAATTTGGGTAAATTTATTATTGACAGCAAGACGCCAAACTCGAACGTTTCACGCTATTTCGGTGAAGTTCACAACAAAAGTACGGAGAAAAACCAGATTGTAGAAGTTCTTTCTCACATAGTCGAGCTGCGCGAACTAGGAGCCGAGATAAAGAAGCCAACGTGGAAGTGGAGTAAGAAATCTTCCAGCAATATCGACTACGAGCTATGGTCGGATGGTAAATTATTTTACAAAAAGCCGAATGGAGAAAGAATGCGTTTTTTTCTGGATGGGCTGTCATCTCTGGATGAAACAGGATTTCTTTTCGCGCACACTCATTTTGTGCCACCGAAGGATCTTTTCATAACCGACGTTACGTTCGCCAAAAAGACATTTCTTAGTCGCTCAAAGCCGTCGAATCCCGTCATTCGCATGACCGCGCCGAACGGAAATAGCTTCGACTTCGAGCTCGATGAGTTCAATGACACATTGACTTTAGTTAAGAAGAACGACAGGCCAGTCAGTTCGGAGGTTTACAAACGAAATACCGCTGCCGATCGAGGACTCGTCGACGAGCGCTACGCCGGGCCGGCTGTGCTTAGAAAATCGAGGAAGTAACCTGGCGGGAGCAATCGAATGGGAGCCCGGACTCTCGAGCCGCTCTCACTAAATGAACGATGTCGGAGACCAGACTCTGATTGAAACAGGGGCGCGGCTCAGAGCGAAGCACCATCCACATGATGTTACGCCCCTCTTCGTAGAACGCGGAGACTACCAAGCAAAAGCTTATTCGCCGGCGTACTTGAGCCCGAGCGTCGTGCGCGCCGCATCCATCATCGAAATCATCTGTCGCGACTTCGCATGCGTCATAACGGGGCTCTCAAGCTCGCCCGAGCGGATCAGGTCGCAAAAGTGCGCCGTCTCATAGTTAAGACCGCCGCCTTCAAACGGGTGGTCTAGCTCAGCGACGCGGCCGTCCAAGTAGCGAATCGTCGCGCGAACAGGATTCCACCAGTTTTCGTGAATCGTCACGTGGCCGCGGGGCGCCGCAAGCAAAGCATCTCCCTTGCCTTGCAGATCCAAGCCGCAAAAGAGCTGCGCTATCCCTCTCTCGTGGCGCGAATTGATGCTCACGAACGTATCTACGCCCGTCGGGCCTAAACGACCCATAGTCTGCACATCGAGCGGCGCGCCAATCCAGTCGACGGCAAGGAATGCTTCGTAGATGCCGATACCGAGCAACGCGCCGCCTGCGTGCTCGTACGAAAACGTCGGATGGTCCGCAGGCACGTTCGCCATCGCGCAGCCAGCGCGTACCAGCCCGACTTCGCCGATCGGGTCGCGGGCAAGATGGTCGCGCAGCCTTCGATACAGTGGATAGAAAGGGGGTTTCATCGCCTCCATGAAGAGCCGCTTAGCGTCGCGCGCCGCCCCGAGCACGCGTTCGAGCTGCGCGGCGTTGATCGTCGCGGGCTTTTCGCAAAGCACATGCTTGCCCGCGGCGAGCGCAGCCACAGCATAGTCGGCATGACTGTCTTGCATCGTGGCGATGTAGACTGCGTCGGCGCTGCTCGAGAGCAGCGCGTCGAAGCTCGCGCACGTTTGCGCTCCGAACTGCTGCGCGCAGGCATCGGCCGTCGACGCGCGGCGTGACCAGACATACGCCATCCGCGCATCAGGGACACGCGACAGGCCTTGCCCAAAGCGGTGCGCAATGTGGCCTGCGCCAACGATGCCCCAGGAGATCACCCTCGGGGGTATCGCCTTTTCGTTGTTCATGATGATGTCCGAGTTGATCGATCGCGAAGCTGCGAGCGTTGCGTTCGCGACGCTCAAACGAGAAGGAAGTCGGTCAAGTCCTCGCTACGATACAGCCGGCCGCATTCCAGGATGATTAGCGGTTTCATCTATTTTAACTTGCGATCATCTCAAAGTCGGTTTTGCCGACTCCGCACTCCGGGCACGCCCAATCAGCGGGAACATCAGCCCAAAGGGTGCCCGGCGCATGCCATCCTCCGGTCGACCGGAAGCTTCCGA